>JBEPVU010000001.1:0-29156 GCA_041690855.1 Gammaproteobacteria bacterium
GTTATAATACCATGGCAGAATTTTAGTTAGGGTAGTATTAAGTAGCAGGGTGTCGTAGGGAATCTTTTTTTATGCTGTCATCTTTTTACTGCAGTCAGTGGGAGATCCTTCGTCGCTATGCTCCTCAGGATGACCAGTAAGTTAATCTAAAAAATCGGGCGCTCGTGGTTTTTTGCTGGGTTTTGTTACATAGATTTTACCGTCATCATCACTCAGCGCACCGGTTTTCCAGGGTAATTTATGGTAAGCCGCCGCGGCGCCCGATAAATGAATAATAGGATATTTGATGATGTCAAAAAAAGGTGAATAATCAAAATCGCTGGGCGTATAGAGTTTAGGATTGCGTTGAATTAATTCAATATTATCTGCGTTTTGTTCTAATACGGGCAAAATAGGAAAATCGACCGCTTGAAAAGCTTCCGCAATCACAGAGGTGCAAATCTCGCGTGTGGAGGAGCTGGCTTTGTGGTTAAATAAACTGGAGCGCCAGCGGCGCGGTAAAATGGAAAGAGGAAATAAAAAGCGGGCTAAATCGAATAATTGACGCATGTTATATTGTATGCCTAAACGATTAATAAGATAAGCAATCACTGCCTGCGCATCTTGTCTGGCAATACCATTCGGACGGCAGATACGCATATGTTCATTCTGATAATCGGTTAATGGTGAAACAATAATGCCTTGTCCTAACACGCTTTCAATAATTAATTGCGCATCTGGTTCGCCCATGTAATGTTGTTGCAGACGTTCACGCAATTCTGGCGCAGAAATATCATAAATACGGCCTATATAAAGCGCCGCATGGGTCCAGGGGCTTTGCGTAAACATTTGAATGGCGCGGCTGACGCGTGCACGGCCTTCAATCAACAATACATCGCAGGGACGGATTTCATATTGAATACGTTCAAAATCACTTAATGGAAAACCGCGTGTTGGGGCGACATCCTGCAAGAGCCAGTTAATTAATCTAGTGCGTATTTTACGATTGATAATTTGCATAATAAATTAAATCTTTTTTGCTTTGTTGTTAGCGTTGCCTAAATAGGTTGTTGGCGTCAACGTCGCCAGGCGTTGTTTTTCGACTGCTGGTAAATCCAACTGCGCGATAAAAGCTTGTATAATAGTTTGATCAATTAATTTGCCTCGCGTTAATGCTTTTAATTGCTCATACGGTGCATCGGCTTTATAGCGGCGTAAAACAGTTTGAATCGCTTCGGCCAACACTTCCCAATGCTGGTTTAAATCACTGGTTAATTGTTGCTGATCGGCATTGGTTTTGGCAAGCCCTGTGAGCAATGCCTGATAGCCAATAATACTATGGGCGCAGGCCACGCCAAGATTGCGCAATAGGGTGGAATCGCGTAAATCACGCTGCCAGCGCGAGCGCGGCAATTGCTGCGCAAAATGGGTAAATAAAGCATTTGCAATGCCTAAATTACCTTCGGAGTTTTCAAAATCAATGGGATTTACTTTATGCGGCATAGTCGAAGAACCTGTTTCACCGGCCGCCGCTTTTTGTTTAAAGTAACCTAGTGAAATATAACCCCACATATCGCGATCAAAATCCATTAAAATCGTATTAAAACGTGCAACGGCATCGCAATATTCCGCGATATAATCGTGCGGCTCAATCTGAGTGGTATACGGATTAGCAGTTAAACTGAAATTTTCAATAAAATTTTGTGTAACGGTTTCCCAATCGATAGTCGGATACGCAATAAGATGCGCATTAAAATTGCCGGTGGCGCCATTAAATTTTGCTAAGAGCTGAACGCCTGCTAATTGATAACGTTGGCGTTTCAAGCGTGCAACAACATTAGCCAGTTCTTTGCCTAAGGTAGTGGGCGTAGCAGGCTGGCCGTGTGTGCGCGCCAGCATGGCATAATCGGCATAATCATGCGCCATAGTCGTTATTTTTTTAATAATGTCATCCATTTGCGGCAGCAGACATTGCTGGCGTGCAGTCTGCAGCATTAAAGCATAAGCTAGATTATTAATATCATCGGAGGTGCAGCCAAAATGGATAAATTCACTGATAGCAGCCAGTTCCGTATTACCAGCGATTTTTTCTTTCATAAAATATTCAACGGCTTTAATGTCGTGATTGGTGCTGCGTTCAATATTTTTAATATGCTCAGCCTCCTCAACCTGAAAATTCTCATGGATATTATTGAGTACATTTTCGGCCGCTGCGCTCAAAGCAGGCACTTCAGTTATTTCGGGTAAACGCGCCAGTGTCTGCAGCCAGCGGATTTCAATCAACAGCCGGAAGCGCATCAGTGCATATTCACTAAAAATATATTTCAAATCGGTCGTTTTACCGGCATAGCGGCCATCGATAGGAGAAATAGCGGTTAGCGTTGAAAATTCCACGGGGCTTACCTTATGTTGTTATGGCTTGTGTGGGGGCAATTGTGCAGAAATATGGCACTGTCTGCAATAGAGATATAACATTAAGTAGCCAAATGCTATAATCCGCCGTTTTAAAGACTAGAGGGGTAGAAATAAGTCATGGTAATAGCAAAGCGTAAGTCTATATTATATTTCTGGTTTGTGCTAAAGCCTTGGCAACGCATTATTTTGGGATTACTGCTGGGTATTGCTACCGGTTTGATTTTTGGCCAGAAAGCGACTTATTTAAAACCTATTGGCTCCTTATTTATTAATGCCATTCATATGATGATTGCGCCCGTGGTATTTACGGCGATTGTCTGTGCGGTATTAACCATGCATGATCCGCATAAAATGCGGCGTATTGGCACTAAAACCATTTTGCTCTATACCGCTTGTATGATAGTGGCGGCGAGTATTGGCTTAGGCGTTGGTACATTAATTGCACCTGGCCATGGGTTGCAGCCATTGCCGGGCGATCCTGGCAGTGTTGCTAAGGCAGTCCCTTCTTTAAGTGAACTTATTATTAATATTATTCCGGCTAATCCGGTGGCGGCTTTTGCTGCAGGCAATATTCTGCAGATTTTAGTATTTGCACTGATTTTAGGCATTGCGATTAATATGGCGGGAGAAAAAAGCCAGCCAGTGGCGGATTTTTTCCGCGCTTTTTCCGGGGTAGTATTTAAGTTAACAGCCATCGTAATGAGTTTTGCGCCCGTTGGTATTTTTGCCTTAATGGCCTGGGTAACGGGTGAGTTTGGCATGGGAGCGTTGATACCGTTAATGAAGCTGGTGGCAACGGTTTATTTTTGTTGTCTTTTACATTGCGTGCTGGTGTATGCCGGTTCACTGGCGGCGCTTAAGTTAGAGCCGCGGCATTTTTTCAAGGGGGCGGTGGATGCTATTTTAATGGCGTTCAGTACGTCCAGCAGTGCGGCGACTTTGCCGGTGACGATGCGTTGTGCGGAGGAGAATTTAGGTATTTCAAAAGGGGTGTCGGGATTTTTGTTACCGCTGGGGACTACATTAAATTTGAATGGCTTATCGATTTATTTAGGCGTTGCCACTGTTTTTGCAGCGAATATGTATGGTGTGCATTTATCGCTGGCGCAGTATGTGACGGTGGTGGTTACGATTGTGTTGACTTCTATGGGCGCCGGGGGCGTACCTGGTTCGGCGATTATTGTGATGGGCGCGGTGATGAGTTCTGTTGGGTTGCCGCTGGGCGCTATTCCTTTGATTGCGGGTGTTGATCGGTTAAATGATATGGCGCAGACGACGACGAATGTGCTGGGTGATTTATATGCGGCTGTGGTGGTTGCGAGGAGTGAGAAGGAATTGAATTTGAAGGTTTATAATAGTTCGAATGATGCAACGGAGATTGAAGAGGTTCCTTCTGTATGACGACATCTACATTGCCAGGTAAACGGGTGAGTGAATCGGCGGTGCATGAGCATACGTATAAGGTGTTTCCCAATGATTTGAATTCGTATGGTACTGCTTTTGGTGGGATGATTATGGCAATCCTGGATCGGATTACGCTGGTGGTGGCGGAAAGGCATAGTAGTAAGACTTGTGTGACGGTATCAGTGGATGCAATGCATTTTCTAGCCCCAGCGGGGCAGGGTGATATTCTATTGTTTTATGCATCAATTAATCGAAGCTGGCGTACCTCAATGGAAATTGGTGTAAAAGTATTAGCGGAGCATTATCAAACGGGTGAGAAACGGCATATTTTATCGGCTTATTTTACCTTTGTAGCCTTGGATGAAGAGAAACAACCTGCAGAAGTTCCCCCTGTAATCCCCGAAACCCCTACCGAAAAACGCCGCTACAGCGAAGCGGGCAATCGGCGTGAAAGACGGCATCAAGAAGCCGCCGAACGAAAAGCAGGATGGCAGAAGGAATAAGCGTTGTATAATTAGACATGCTGATTAATACCAGCTATAATTCATTATACATGTATGGAGTTTATTTTTATGCTTAATCAAAGAGTTACTAAGACCCACAGAACAATACCAGAGAGTCTGGTCAATACTTACCGGCGCTTTGGCCGCTTCGGGCCTGCCTATCAAATTCTTGGCATCATCCGAAAATTAGACAGCGGTGATATTTTAATGAAAATCCATGTTTTTGAAAGTAATGAAGATGTTGAATATCCGCTTTCTAATATTTTAAATGATCCGCTAGAGGCTAATTAAAAATGTACGCAATCGCGTTTGATCTTGTTGTAGCAGAGACTAATAAACATCATCCTAAAGGAGTATCACAGGCTTATAATGATATTGCTAATGTTTTAGCAGGATTTGGTTTTACCTGGGTGCAAGGCAGCTTATATGTTAATAATAATGAAGATATGTCTAATTTATTTGAAGCAGTTATTGCACTTAAATCTTTATCTTGGCTCCCAAAATCAGTACGTGACATTCGAGCGTTTCGAGTTGAGCAGTGGTCAGATTTTACAAAAATAGTAAAAAATTAACATGAATTTTATCCCATAAAAAAACCCCGCTTTCGCGGGGTTTTTTGTAGAGCAACAGAATACGATTTACATCATATCCATGCCGCCCATTCCACCCATGCCGCCTGGAGCGCCGCCATGAGCGTGTTCTTCTTTCTTCGGTTGTTCAGCTATCATGCATTCGGTAGTGATCATTAAACCGGCGATTGAAGCTGCATTTTGCAGTGCAGTGCGGGTTACTTTGGTAGGATCCAAAATGCCCATTTCAATCATGTCGCCAAATTCGCCAGTGGCTGCATTGTAACCAAAGTTACCTTTGCCGCTCGTTACTTTGTCGACAATCACGGAAGGTTCTGCGCCAGCATTTGCTGTGATCTGGCGTAAAGGCGCTTCCATGGCGCGGCGTACGATAGCAATACCCATGGTTTGCTCATTGTTGTCGCCTTTGAGATCTTTGATCGCATTTAACGCACGCACCAGCGCAACACCACCCCCTGGTACTACGCCTTCTTCTACCGCAGCGCGGGTAGCATGCAGTGCATCTTCCACGCGGGCTTTTTTCTCTTTCATTTCGATTTCAGTGGTAGCGCCCACTTTGATGACCGCAACACCGCCCGCTAATTTAGCAATGCGTTCCTGCAGTTTTTCTTTATCGTAATCAGAAGAGGTGTTTTCCATTTCAGCGCGCAGTTGGGCAACGCGAGCTTGAATATCTTTTGGTTTGCCGGCACCGCCGATGATGGTGGTGTTATCTTTGCTAACCAGTACGCGTTTAGCCGTTCCCAGATCATCCATCTTGGTCGCTTCAAGCGTTAAGCCAACTTCTTCAGCGATTACTTTAGCGCTGGTTAAAATAGCAATATCTTGCAACATGGCTTTACGGCGATCACCAAAGCCAGGCGCTTTAACGGCGCATACTTTAACAATACCGCGGATGGTGTTAACTACTAATGTTGCTAACGCTTCGCCTTCAACGTCTTCAGCGATCATTAACAGTGCTTTGCCGGATTTAGCAACGCCTTCAAGCACAGGCAATAATTCACGAATACTGCTGATTTTTTTATCCACTAATAAAATAAAGGGATGTTCTAATTCGCAGCTCATGTTTTGTTGATTGTTGATGAAGTAAGGTGATAAGTAACCCCGATCAAATTGCATACCTTCCACGATATCTAACTCATTTTCTAAGCCAGAACCGTCTTCAACCGTAATAACACCTTCTTTACCCACTTTTTCCATCGCTTTTGCAATGATAGCACCAATGGCTTCATCCGAGTTAGCGGAAATGGTGCCCACTTGCGCAATTGCTTTGGTATCGCTACAAGGTTTGGATAGTGTTTTGAGGGCTTCAACAACAGCGGACACTGCTTTATCAATGCCGCGTTTGAGATCCATAGGATTCATGCCTGCTGCCACGCTCTTGTGTCCTTCGACCAGAATGGCGCGTGCTAATACAGTAGCGGTGGTGGTGCCATCGCCCGCTTCGTCAGATGTTTGCGAAGCCACTTCTTTAACCATCTGAGCGCCCATATTTTCAAATTTATTCGATAATTCAATTTCTTTGGCAACGGAAACACCATCTTTTGTGATGCTGGGTGAGCCAAAGCTTTTATCTAACACCACGTTGCGGCCTTTAGGGCCTAAAGTAACTTGCACTGCGTCAGCTAAAATGTTAACGCCGCGTAAAATGGCGGAGCGTGCATCCCCACCAAAACGTAATTCTTTTGCAGGCATATAAGTAGTCCTCTTAATAAAATAAATGATTCATTGCAATTGATTAATGAGATTAACCTTCAATAACACCCAGAATATCTTCTTCACGTAATACGAGTAGCTCTTTGTTGTCGAGTTTGACTTCTGTACCTGCATATTTGCCGAACAGTACGGTATCGCCCACTTTAACGCTAAGCGCACGGGTATCGCCGTTATCCAGTAATTTGCCAGCGCCAACAGCCACAATAGTGCCGCGGATAGGTTTTTCTTTAGCGGTGTCTGGAATGACAATGCCGCCCGCGCTGAGTTTTTCTTCCTCTTCACGTGTGACGATCACACGGTCATAGAGGGGACGAATCTTGATTTTTTCTTTACTCATGTAAAGTCTCCTTTAAGTTTTGCTGCGATTACTCTAAACTAAATTTCAGGTCTAAAACCTAGAATTAGCACTCTAAGCCTTCGAGTGCTAATCATAGGCTTTCTGGATATTTAGTCAAGTAGTTTAATGGTGACGAACACGGTTTTTTCAAGTATGAATAAAAAAGTGCAATCTACACAGGCCACGGTTGACTTTGGCTACCAGGAAGTGCCTGTCCAGGAAAAAATCCATAAAGTAGCGGAAGTCTTTACTTCTGTAGCCAGTCAATACGATTTGATGAACGACTTAATGTCATTAGGTGTGCATCGCTTATGGAAAAAATTTACGCTGGAAACCAGCGGCGTGCGGGTAGGCCAGCGGGTATTAGATTTAGCCGGTGGCACAGGCGATCTGGCGGGTGCGTTTGCTAAAAAAGTGGGGCATAGCGGTGCTGTTTATCTGGCCGATATTAATGAAAATATGCTGAAGACTGGCCGCGATCGCTTAATCAATGCAGGCTTAATGAATAATCTTTTTTTTGTGCAGGCGAATGCTGAAAGTCTGCCGTTTGCCGATAATTATTTTAACTGCGCCAGTATGGCTTTTGGGCTGCGCAATGTCACCGATAAAAGGGCGGCTTTAACAGCGCTGTATCGCGTATTGCAACCCGGTGGGCAATTATTAGTGTTAGAATTTTCAAAACCGATATTACCGCTGGTGCAAGCGATTTATGATCGCTATTCTTTTGCATTACTGCCAAAACTGGGCGAATGGGTAGCAGGCGACGCGGCCAGTTATCAATATTTAGTAGAATCTATCCGGCGGCATCCTGATCAGGAAACCCTAAAAGAAATGATTTTAACGGCAGGGTTTGATAAATGTGAATATCATAATTTGAGCAATGGTATAGTCGCCTTGCATCGCGGTTGGAAGTATTAAACAGTTTGTCATCCTGAGAAGCGTTAGCGACGAAGGATCTCTCTAGTTAGGCACAATTGTTGGGAGATCCTTCGTTGCTACGCTCCTCAGGATGACAGAAAAAGAGTTCTCAGTATGATCCCTCAAAAAATTGAATATTATTCCGGCCGGATTCTTTGGCGCGGTACATGGCTTTATCGGCAAATTTTAATAATTCATCAGGCTCAATGCTGTCTCTGGGATAAAAACTAATCCCAATACTAGCCGTAATGACGACAGGATAATCTGCAACCATCATAGGTTCTGCCAGCTTGCCGCTGATTTTTTCTGCTAAGGCAATAACCTGTTCAAACTGTATAAGATTAGAAAAAAGAATAATAAATTCATCGCCGCCTAAGCGGGCGACAGTGTCGCTTTCGCGTATATTAGCCCTTAAACGTTCAGCGATTATTTTCAAAACGGCATCGCCAATGGGATGCCCCAGCCGATCATTAATATTTTTAAAGCCATCCAGGTCTAAAAATAAAACAGCAATAAAATGATTAGTCCGTTTAGCTTGCGCGATCATTTGTTGTAAACGATCTAATAGTAAAATCCGGTTGGGCAGTTCCGTCAAAGCATCATGTGTGGCTTGATTCAGCAATTGCTTTAAATGAATGTTCGCATTGTACAAAGCTGTTTTTGTTAACTCCAACTGCCGGTTTTTTTGCTGCAGAAGATTACTGGCGGCTTGTTTATACGTTAAAGAAACTAAGGCAATACCTATCGTTAAAATACTGATAATAGTCGTATAAGAGCTTAAAAAATGCCAATTAAATAAATTATCCTGCAGCGTAACCGTTAAATTGGTGGGAACAAATATTAATGCCGCCAGGCCTATGTAATGGGTGCCGCAGATAGCGGCGCCCATAAATAACGCGCTTAATAATTTTAAGTACAGTTGCTTATTTGTTTTGGCGTAATAGGTGTTGGTAGCCAGCCATAAAGCAATAATACAGGCTAAAATAGCAATAATAATCGAACTCACAAATAAACCCGGGCGATGATAAATTTTTACGCTATCATGCTGCAATGTAATAATGCTGATGTAGTGCATAATAAAAATAGCCAGTCCCAGCAGAATGCCGGCTATTACAAGGCGTAAATAAAACCAACGGTGAAACTTAAATAACGAGAGCGCCAGACCGCTTAATAAAGCCGTGGCTAACATGCCTGCTATTGTTAACGAAAAATCATAATGAATTGAGGTGGGGGCGATATACGCCAGCATACCCATAAATTGTATGGACCAGATCCCGGCGCTTAAAGCAAACGCGCTGCCGCAAATCCATAAAAACTTGGCATTCTGGCTGCCTTCATCACTCGTGCGTAAATGGCCCGTAATATCTAAGGCCACGTAAGAAGCACAGACGACTATTAAATACGAAAGTCCCATCAGGAGAACATTATAACTTCCACTGAGTGGATGGCTTATAATAGCGCTGGGTTGAAAAAATTCTGTGAACATAACATCCCTATTGTTTTCTAAAGTGGATCGCTACCTTGAAATATACTCACTGCCCTTTGAAATTGCGTATTATTCCTTCCCCCTTCAAGGGGGAGGAGATTAAAATACGCAAAACCTTAGTGCGTTTGGTAAATAGCACACAATTTTGATAATACATGGTAACATTAGCTTTTTTAAGATACCAGTTTTGCAATTATGCTCATTTCTTTTATGCTGACAACGGCTGAGAAAGCCTTAAATAAATTTCTGCAGATGGATCCGCAAACGCCGCTGCGTCTGACGGCTATTGCCGGTAAAGTAATTTGTATCGAGTTTCAACCCATCAACTATGCGGTTTATTTTTTAATCCAGCAGCATGATATTCGCCTGTTAAGTAATTATAACCCCACACCGGATGTACATTTAGCCGGTGCGCCCTTTGATTTTTTACGTTTAAGTAAAGCGGCTTCCAGTAGTAAAGCATTGTTTGAAAGTAATATTAAAGTAACGGGCGATTTAGACGTTGCTAAGCAGTTTAAAAAGATTTTTGCTGAATTAGATATTGATTGGGAAGAGCAATTATCAAAAGTAACGGGTGATGTGATTGCACATCAGGTCGGCAATTTTATGCGTTCTTTAGGACGGTGGGCGCGGCATAGCGCAGCAAGCTTAAAGCAGGATGTGACGGAATATGTGCAGGATGAAGCGCGCTGGTTGCCTTTACGGATGGAAGTGCAGGCATTTTTGCAGCAGGTCGATGAAACACGCGATGCCGTTGAGCGCTTAAGTCTACGCATACAACGCTTACAACAACGGACAACAGTATGAGGCGTCTTTTTCGTTTAATTCAAATCCATGTTATTTTAGCGCGTTATGGTTTGGATGAATTAATTTTATCCTTACATTTATTCCGGCCTTTGCGCTTTTTAATATATCTCAATCCCTGGAACTGGTGTGTTAATAAAAAGCGCTTACGCGGTGAACGCTTGCGCCTTGCGCTGGAAGCATTAGGGCCTATTTTTGTGAAATTTGGTCAGGCATTGTCTACGCGGCGGGATTTACTGCCGGAAGACATTGCCGATGAGTTAGCAAAATTGCAGGATAAAGTGCCGCCATTTCCAGGCGAAATAGCGAAGCAAATGATTGAGCAGGCTTATGGATTTCCACTGGAAGATGTGCTGCAGGATTTTGCAGTGATACCATTGGCCTCGGCTTCGATAGCACAGGTCCATACGGCAAAATTGCAGAATGGCAAAGAAATTATTATTAAAGTTTTGCGGCCGGGCGTGCATAAAAATATTCAGCGTGATGTGGCGTTATTATATGTGTTGGCTGGTTTGGCCGAACGTTATTGGTCGGAAGGGCCGCGTTTGCGGCCTAAAGCAGTGGTGGCGGAATTTGAACGTCATTTAGCGGATGAATTAGATTTATTACGCGAAGCGGCCAGCGCCTCGCAGTTGCGGCGCAATTTTTTAAATTCTCCGCTGTTATATATTCCAGAAGTATATTGGCATTACACACGGAAAAATATTTTAGTGCAGGAACGGATCTATGGTATTCCAATTGGGGATATTAAGGCTTTAAAACAACAGAATATTAATTTAAAAGTGCTGGCGGAGCGGGGCGTAGAGATTTTTTTCACGCAGGTTTTCCGCGATTGTTTTTTTCATGCCGATATGCACCCAGGCAATATTTTCGTCTCACCACAACATCCCGATAATCCACAATATTTAGGCGTTGATTTTGGCATTATGGGGACGTTAAGTCCTTTTGATCAGCGCTATCTGGCTGAAAATTTATTGGCTTTTTTTAATCGAGATTATCAGCGGGTGGCGGAATTACATGTGGAATCAGGCTGGGTGCCGGCCGACACGCCGGTTGATCAATTTGAAGCAGCGATCCGCACCGTTTGTGAACCTATTTTTGAACGGCCATTAAAAGATATTTCTTTTGGCCAGTTATTATTGCAATTATTTCAAACGGCAGGCCGTTTTAATATGCAGGTGCAACCGCAATTAGTATTGCTGCAAAAAACATTATTTAACGTCGAAGGTTTAGGCCGCCAGCTTTATCCTGATTTAGATTTATGGGCGACCGCTAAACCTTTTCTCGAACGCTGGCTGAAAAACCAGCTTGGCGCACGCGCATTATTGCGTAAAATTCGCCGTAATATGCCTTATTGGGCAGAAAAATTACCGGATTTGCCGGATTTATTATATCAAACACTGGTTGATTTAAAGGAACAAAAGCGCACACATAAGCAAATTGTGGTACATGAAAAAAACAGAAAACTGACTCATAGCAATCGCAGCCCTTGGCGTTTGGCGTTTGGTATCGTATTAATAGTAATAGCGTTATGGCTTAATTTACCGGCGGAATTTTTAACAGACATTCAGCATGTGCATCCAGTTTATGCTTTTGTATTAGGAATAATAGGTTTAATTTTTTTATTGCTATGAAAAAAATATTACTAATAGACGATGATCCCATTAGCCTGCGTGTATTAACCAATTATTTACAAGCATCCCCTTATGAATGCCAGACAGCAGAAGATGGTTTGCAAGCCTGGGAACTACTGCAACAGCATCCCACGGCATTCGCGTTAATTATTTCCGATCGCATTATGCCAGGCTTGCATGGGCTGCAACTGTTAGCAAAGATGCAGACACATGCTGAGTTATGCAAAATTCCCCTGGTGTTATTGACCGGCGAAGCCGAAAAAGCCGAGCAGATCGAGGCTATCAAAGCGGGCGTGGTCGATTTTTTATATAAACCTGTTGACCAGCAATTGCTGTTGACTTTCCTGAAAAGAATATTAAAATAATTCTTTATTTCATTAAAACATCTTTAATAAATTGATGCTGGCTATCCTCCTAGACGAAGGCAGGTTCACTCTTCTATGGAAATCTGAAATATTAATAATAATAGTTTTTATTGGCTATTTTTTAATGAAGTGCTCTTTCTAATTGCCCCAACACTCCGTTACGGTGTTTGTTCCACTAATACTTTTCTGTCCCGTTTGAGTCAGTGAAAAATTTGCACAGGCGCTATCGCTTGCCTGGCTGGTGCCGGTAATGGGTGTGGCTTGCAGGGTATACGCAGTCGCGCTTAAGGTTGGAATCGATAAAGTATAATAACCTTGCGTAGTAGTCGCGCTGCTTAAGCCTAAATTGCCAGTAATGCTGGCGCTGCTGTAACTATTATTATTTTCGGCGTAATAACGTTCCATTCGAGTGGCTAAATCCATTAAAGCGATAGTGGCTTCTGTGCGGCGCGATTTGCGCAGATAGCTCATATAACTCGGTACAGCAATTATTGTGATAATAGCCAGAATCACAATAGCGATTACCATTTCGACTAAACTCATGCCGAAAATTTTTTTAGTCTGTTGCATGCGCATGGCTTACTCCTTGAAACCAGCAGCACTCAAGCCATTAAACTGACTGCCAATGCTATGCGCGAATTGTGCGCCCAGGCTACCAAAAACCTGATCCAGTAAATTAGGTTTAATACTGTAATCAACAATGTTATCGCATTTAATAACACTGCGGGCGACAGAATTTACATCGCCAAAACCATCGATTAAACCTAATGGCAATGCCTGCGTACCTGTCCAGACTAAACCCGAAAATAAATTCGGATCACTTTTCAAGCGGTCGCCACGGCCTTGCTGGACTTTTTTAATAAACTGCGTATGTACACTATCCAGCATTGCCTGTGCGTAATGTTCATCTTCTGGTTTCATGGGCGAGAAAGGATCCAGAAAACCTTTATGGCTGCCGGCTGTCATTAACCGGCGTTCAACGCCTAGCTTGTGCATACCATCGACAAAACCAAAACCATCGAGCAACACGCCTACGGAACCTACCAGACTGGAAGGATCGGCATAAATATCATCCGCAGCCGAAGCAATAAAATAAGCCGCTGAAGCGCATAAATCGGAGCAGACCGCATAGACTTTAATTTTCTTATGCGCGGCGCGCAGATAGCGGATTTCTTCATAAATCTGCGAAGCCTGCACAGGGCTGCCGCCGGGGCTATTGATACTTAAAATAATCGCCTTAGTATTTTTTTCTTTAAAAGCGTCTTGCAGGGCTTGAATGGTATCATCGGCATTTGCCTGCTTGTCCGCCGCGATAACGCCATCGATAGTAATCAAAGCCGTATGCTCTTTGACACGGCCAGCGGCGCTCCAGTCGTTATTCGGCCAGAGCAGATATAAAACAGCAAATAGGAAAATAAAGAACAACAGTTTAAAAAACACACCCCAGCGCCGCTGGCGTTTTTTCTCTTTCAGCGATTCTAATACTAGTTTTTCCAGAGTTTTCTGTTCCCAGCCAGGGATGTTTAACTGTTCGCTCATAGCTTACCTCGTGATGACAATACGTTGCATTATAACGTATTTCATCAGAGGATAAAGCTATTTTCTAGGGGTGTGGAGGGAGTGGTTTTAATTGATCTGATATTTTCTGTTGGGTGTTGCCTGGGTTTAGGGAAGACTGATTATCAACTTTGGCAAGCTTTTTAAAACTTAGAATTGGATTATAATTCGGATTAGTATTTGTTGAGGAACCAACCTTTTTTACTGTGCTTGGTTTCGCATTATCTGAGTTACCAATAGCATTACCAGTAGATTTTCTAGCGGTATGAATTTCATAGGAGCCTTGCGCTATTAGAGAAATGCCGATAAATGCTACGCCAGCCATAATGATAACGCCGGCAAAAGGAATTAATAGGCAGAAAGGGCTTGCTAATGTTAATACTGATCCCCCTAAAATTTTCCATAAGCCGTGGGAAGATTTAGGTTTATTTGTTGTTTCCGTTTTTGGAATGGGGGTATTTACTTTGGGGGGAATTGGGTTTGAATTTTTTAAATTAGGGCGCTTGTTTTTTGAGTCTGAAATAGGACTTTTTATCTGAGATGAGTTAATTTTTTTTCTTTTATCAAGAGATTTTAATTCTTTATTAAACTTTTCTAAGTTTTTTTCTGCTGAAAGGGATTTGCTTACAATTGTTTTAAAAATTTCAATTTTTTCATTAATTGCTAGCGAAATATTTTTGGTTTGACTTTTGTCTGTATTCTTTTCAAGGGTGTCATCAGAAGTTACTGAAAAATCATATTGTTTCCAGGTTTGATCCTTAATATAGCTTGATTGACTCCAGAATCCGTTTGCCATTAAATGTAGTTGAGCAAAATCGCTCCATTGCTGTTCTGAGTCTGGTGGAGGATTATGAGATAATCTTTTCACTATAGTAAAAAATTTTAAAAGCTCCTCACTGTCAGGCCGTTGATGGTACTCTTTCTGCATCCGCTGCAGAAATTTTATTATCAGGTTTTTTAGATCACTGACTAGATTTTTTGGTAACTCGAAGTCTTGAAATAAACCTATAAAATCGAAAGGAATTTTTGAATACTTTTCATAATCTTTCGGGTTGTTTTTCGGGTTGTTTTTGTCTTGCTTTTGCGCTTCCGTTTTAGTGGCAACCGGATTAACAACACCTAATAATTTAAGAATAACAGGTAATAAACTATATAGATCACTTTTAAGGCCAGTCATAGGAATAAAAGCTTCAGGTGGCATGAAATCTAAGGTGCCACCTGTAAGAGTATCGGGGGAAATATCCTGTGGATTAATCTCGGCATTAATAAGGTCAGATAGACCAAAATCTATCACAAAAGCATTTTCTTTCTTATCATCTAAAATAATATTATCAGGTTTTATATCATTATGTCGCACTTGTTTGTTATGCAATTTTGCGTTGTGGAATTCATAGATTTGCAAAATCAATTGCCAGACTAACGTAACGCTTTCAGCAAACGTTGTGTTAATAGTAGTAGTTTTCCCCAAATTTTCTTTGCCCAGCATGTCCATAACTATGATAGATTGAGTTTTATTCTGATTAACCTGTGTCACTTCAAATAGTTGGGTTGGATAATATTGACGAGTAATTTTAAATTCTTGGAGAAAGATATCATGAAAGCCAGGATAGTCCTGTGCAGTCTGGTTTGGAATTTTAGCGGCCAAGGAGACAATAATAGGCCCGGTAGATTCTATTTGATAACCATAAGTTTGGCATACCTTGCTGAAATTGCCGGTACCTATGAGGGTATTATCAATAATTAAAAATTTGTCGTTATTTGAGCTAATTTTTACTATTATATAGTTAATATTTTGATGGGTGTATGGAACATATTTATTAACACCGATGTTATCCGCATTAGATTTTTTTATTATTTCAGCGATTACATCGACAGATAGTGAATCCTGAGATATTTTGACAGAAAATTCCTCTACTAATTTTTTTTGAAAATTTATCAGGGATTTTTTTAAATCTGCATTTGCAGCGGGTAAATCCATTAAAACTAATGCGATTGCACCGTGTAGCCTCGTTGCATATTCAGCCAATTTAAAGCTCTTTTTAGGATCTGCTAGAACTGTAAGAAGAGCCTCTAGAGTTTTTTTGAATTTTTGTATCGCTTCATTATTTAAATCAAGGGTAATTTTTTGTAAGGCCAGGAGTATTTTCCTAAAATGAAAAGAAGTGTTTTTAAATGAAACTTCGTTTTCTTGGTATAATGTATCGATTTGTTCAATAATTTTTGTATGGAAATTAAGTAAGTTGTTTTTGTCTTGTTGATTTTGGTTTGAACTTAAAGTGGCAGGTGATTCGCCATTGCTTTCCTCTGGTAAAGCATTATTTTTTTTATTCTGTAATGCGTAATTAATTTCCTGCGCCAACTGTAATAATAATTTTGTCAACTCGTCTATTAATATTGGGTCTTCGCCAGAATTTTGTTGAATTCGCTTATTTATTTGCGTTTTTAAATAAGATAGGAATTCTTGTATTGTTTCATTCTGGCTGGTATTGAAAATCTCCAAAGCCTTAATAATTTCATCGGTGATTTTACTGAGCTTTTCACTTGTGCAAATGTCAGAGGAAATAATAGTTGTGCCAGGCATGGTTATAATCTCTTCCAGTAAAAATTTAATGTTATTTTTAGAGTATAGAAGAATAAGCTTAAGAAAACCTTAACTACAACAATATCTCTTTATTTATGTATATATAAATTTGTATACTATGCAAATAATTTTATGTTTTTAGCAGCGATTGTTCCATTAACTTGAATTTGCTCTAATTGCCCTTATATTTTTAAATATAGACCTTAAATAATAGGGAAAAACCATGAGCCTTAATAAACTAACCACCAAGTTTCAATCCGCCCTTGCCGAAGCGCAATCGCTGGCAGTAGGGCGCGACAATCAATTTATTGAACCTATCCATCTGATGAAAGCCTTGTTAGACCAGCAGGATGGCGCTGCGCGCGCTTTATTGACGAAAGCGAATGTGAATGTCAGTAAGCTCCGTGCTGATTTAGATCAGGCGATGAGTCAGTTGCCACAAGTGGCGGGTTCTGCGCCTGGTGAAGTGTATCCTTCCAATGAATTAACGCGCTTATTAAATTACACCGATAAATTGGCGCAAAAGCGCAAAGATCACTATATCTCCAGTGAATTGTTTATCTTGGCGGCCATAGAAGATACGGGTGCGTTAGGCAATTTAATGAAAAAAGCCAGCGCTACTAAAACGGCTGTTGAAAAAGCGATTGATGAAGTGCGTGGCGGTGAAAGTGTCGGCGATGAAGGCGCCGAAGGCCGCCGCCAGGCGCTGGAAAAATATACGATTGATTTAACCGAACGCGCCGAAAAAGGCCAGTTGGATCCGGTGATCGGGCGTGATGATGAAATCCGCCGTACGATTCAGGTATTACAACGCCGCACCAAAAATAATCCTGTCTTAATTGGCGAACCTGGCGTGGGTAAAACCGCGATTGTAGAAGGTTTGGCGCAGCGCATTGTGAATGGCGAAGTGCCGGAAGGTTTAAAAAGCAAGCGGATTTTAGCATTGGATATGGCGGCGTTAATTGCCGGCGCCAAATACCGCGGTGAATTTGAAGAACGCTTAAAAGCGGTATTAAAAGATGTGTCTAAACAGCAAGGGCAGATTATTTTATTTATCGATGAATTGCATACTATGGTAGGCGCTGGTAAAGCCGAAGGTGCGATGGATGCCGGCAATATGCTAAAACCTGCATTAGCGCGCGGCGAATTGCATTGCGTAGGCGCAACGACCTTAGATGAGTATCGTAAATATATTGAAAAAGATGCTGCTTTAGAACGGCGCTTCCAGAAAGTGTTAGTTGATGAACCCAGCGTAGAAGATGCCATTGCCATTTTGCGTGGGTTAAAAGAACGCTATGAAGTGCATCATGGCGTAGTCATTACTGATGCGGCAATTGTTGCCGCAGCGACTTTATCGCAGCGCTATATCACCGATCGTAATTTACCGGATAAAGCCATTGATTTAATCGATGAAGCCGCCAGCTGTCTGCGTATGGAAATTGATTCCAAACCCGAAGCCATGGATAAATTAGATCGCCGTTTAATTCAATTAAAAATCGAACGCGAAGCTTTGAAAAAAGAAACCGATGAAGCGTCCAAAAAACGCTTAACAAAATTAGAAGATGAAATTGGCGTGTTAGAAAAAGAATACGCTGATTTAGCGGAAGTCTGGCAGGCCGAAAAAGCGATTTTGCAAGGTACGCAACATATTAAAAGTGAATTAGAACGTGCGCGGCTGAATTTAGAAGCGGCCAGACGCAGCGGTGATTTAACTAAAATGTCGGAACTGCAATATGGCCGTATTCCTGAATTAGAAAAACAATTGCAACAAGCGGAACAGGCGGAAAAAAACGAAAAACATTTATTGCGTAATAAAGTCGCTGAAGAAGAAATTGCCGAAGTGGTTTCTAAGTGGACGCATATTCCGGTAGCAAAAATGCTAGAAGGCGAGCGCGAAAAATTATTGCAGATGGAAACTATTTTACATAAACGCGTGATTGGTCAGGATGAAGCTGTGAGCGTAGTGGCCAATGCCATTCGCCGTTCGCGTGCGGGCTTAGCTGATCCTGATCGTCCGATGGGTTCGTTTATGTTTTTAGGACCAACGGGTGTGGGCAAAACCGAATTATGCAAAGCGCTGTCAATGTTTTTATTTGATACCGAAGAAGCGATGGTGCGTATTGATATGTCAGAATTTATGGAAAAACATTCCGTAGCTCGTTTAATCGGTGCGCCGCCTGGCTATGTGGGTTATGAAGAGGGAGGCTATTTAACCGAAGCGGTGCGCCGCCGGCCTTATGCCGTTATTTTACTGGATGAAATTGAAAAAGCGCATCACGATGTTTTTAATATTTTATTGCAGGTATTGGATGATGGTCGCTTGACCGATGGACAGGGGCGTACTGTAGATTTTCGTAATGCCGTGATTGTTATGACATCTAATTTAGGGTCACAATTAATTCAGGATTTAGGCAAAGATGAAGATTACGCCACGATAAAAAGTGCGGTACTGGAAGTAGTCACACAGCATTTTCGGCCGGAATTTATTAATCGTGTTGATGAGGTTGTGGTATTCCATCCACTTGGGAAAAAACAAATTCATGCGATTGCCACGATTCAAATCGAACGCTTACGTGCGCGCCTGCGTGAGAAAAATCTGCAATTGCACATCACTGATGCGGCGATAGACCATTTGTCCGCAGTGGGTTTTGATCCCGTTTATGGCGCAAGGCCGTTAAAACGCGCCATTCAGCAAAACCTGGAAAATCCTTTAGCGAAAGACATACTGGAAGGCAAATTCCTGCCGGGCGATACGATAAAAGTGGATTATCAGGATGAAAAACTGTTGTTTGCGAAAGCCTAACATTGACAAACTATTTCTCCTATATCAGTATGAGATATTCTATAAGCAAACTTAAAAATACCATGAAAAAATACCGCAATAAAATATTATTCTCAGTTGGATTATTAGCTGCTTCATTCCTCTTACTTGCTCAACCAGCTCATGCAGATTCAACGCCTTTAAGCTTGATTAACATTTATCCGAACACATATTATTCTGATATTCATCGACATAATATATATTATTATTTATTAAAAAATAATCAAGCTAACCCTGTTTTCTTTGAAATAAGTCCACTTACTCATGGGCTGCACGTTAATCAACGTATTTCTACTTGTAGTAATGGTTTAGCGGCAGGTGCAAGCTGCAAATTAGTAATCAGTTTTGATGTACCTAACAAAATAGGTCAAATACAAACTCAGCTCATTATTACTACTAAAGATAAGCAATCTATTCAATTTCCTCTTACGTATAATGTTCCTGCTAAACCTACAGCAATTAAAACTATTGCCAGTACAAGTGTTGATCATTGGCAAGCAACTGGCCCTTATGGCGGTCAAGTGATGGATATTGCTATTTCTCCCTCTGATCCAAATCATTTATTTGCAGGTGTTTATGGCGCAGGGGTGTATAAATCAACTGATGGCGGTAAAAATTGGACGCCAGTAAATAATGGTATGACTACTTTAAATGTTCAACAATTGCTAATAAAGGGTGACGCAATTTATGCTGTTACTTTTGATGGTGGAATTTTTAAATCTAACGATGATGGCACGCATTGGATAGCTATAAATAATGGTTTGCCTTTTCCTGCTTATATTGGTGTTCTGGCTGCTGATAACAATACCTTATACGCGAGCGATGATGTTGGTGGGATTTTTCGTTCTACTGATGGAGGTATCCATTGGACAACAATAGGAAATAATTTTCCCGAAAATGTGAATTCCAATGCGATACTAATAAAAGGCAATGTTATTTATGCAGGGACAGAAGGCGCAGGACTGCTTAAATCTGAAGATAGCGGAAAAACATGGGCATACGCTAATAATGGAATAGGTAATAATGTTATAAATACTTTATTCGATGATAACGGTATTTTATATGCAGGTACACCCAATTACGGAGCAACAGATGATTCGGTATATAAATCAACAGATGGTGGACAACATTGGACACTGGCGAGTAATGGTTTAGGTATCAACAATATCACTAGCTTTGCAAAACAAGGTAAAGCTATTTATGCCGGTGCAGGTTCTCAGTCAGTGGGTAATGGAGTATTAATATCGCATGGCGGAGTATTTAAAACCACTGACGGTGGCAGAATCTGGACACCGATTGCCAGGCTTGATTATCAATTTGTAGATAAAGTTATTGCAAATAATTCTACATTATATGCTGCAACGGCTGGTGGACTTTATCAAAGTAGAAACGGTGGCAGTAATTGGACTGCAATAAACAATGGAATTAATGGTAATTGGATAACCAGCCTGCTGGTATTACCAGATGCTATCTATGCGGGCACTGCAACCTCTGGCATTTTCAAATCAACTGACAATGGTATGACTTGGGCATCTATAAATGCTGAAACTAATCTCAATAATAGTTTAGGCATTATTGGCATAACTTCTGACAACAACAAAAATATTTATGTAAATTACATAAGCTCTGAAATAACGCGAGGACAATATACGCTCACAGGTATATATAAATCATATGATGGCGGACACAGTTGGATATTATTAATTCCTCCTAGTCATGGCACGAATCCCGTTATACCTTCTGCAATGTTAAATCAAGACTCAGCTTTCTATATTGGAACGGTAATGTGGGGCGTTTACCAATCTCTGGATGGTGGAGCATCATGGCAGCAATTTGCTCCAGGATTTCCTAACGAACAAATAGCTAGTATGACTGTTTTAAATAAAATGTTTTATGTTATTAACAACGGTCTTGGTATATATAAAACTTCTATTTCCGGCACAGAGCAATGGAACAGCGCATTTGGTAATCTGCCTTCTATACAAGTAATAAATGGTTTAGTACCTGTAAAAAATGGCTTGCTTGCAAATTCCTTACTAGTGCTTACTAATCTAGGAATCTATGCAAGCAAAGATGGCGGACAAAACTGGCTGCCACTCAACAATGGATTACTGCCTTATACTAATGTTACTAGCTTACTACAGCTTAATGACACTACCTTTATCGCTGGTACATCTGATGGTATATATAAGTCAATTGATAGCGGTCAAAACTGGTGGCCAGATAGTAATGGCCTGAATCAAATTGTTCCTATTAATAATTTAGTGAGCGATGGTAATTATGAATTTGCCGGAACGATGGCGGGAATTTATAGAGCGAGCTTACTACCAAAAACTAATTAATAGGGCATTCCCACCACGAGATTTGAAGGGTTTTGACTATTTTGCAGACCGTTACAAAATAGTCAGCTATATTTAACCTTCCATTGCCTGCGTATATTTCCCCTTGCACGCCGCTGAATTTAATTGAGCGCGTTTATAAAAAGCCTGTTGCGCTGCTTTAACATTTTCCAGTTTGCCTTGCCAGGTTTTTAAGCAGGTATCCTGTAAAGCGCGGCCATAAGAGAAGCTTAATAACCAGGGATTTTGCTTAGTGACGTTCATAGCGTTTAAGTGCGCTGTGGCGAGTTCTGAGCGTTGACCGCCGGACAAGAAATTAATAGTAGGCACGGCAGCGGGAACAGTACGGCGTAGAATTTTTACGGTAGCTTGCGCAACGGCTTCTGTGCTGGCTTGTGGACGATGATCAGCGCCGGTAATTACCATACCGGGTTTTAAAATCATGCCTTCTAAAATAACGCCGTATTTATTTAAAGCGCTAAAAACGGCTTGTAACGTTTTTTCGGTGGCTTCGGCGCAGCGTTCCAAGGTGTGATCGCCGTCCATTAATAATTCAGGTTCTACGATAGGTACAATGCCTTGGTTCTGGCAAATCGCTGCATAGCGGGCAAGGGCTTGCGCATTGGCACGGATTGCCAGTGGGCTGGGTGTGCTGGCGGAGATGTTTAATACCGCGCGCCATTTTGCAAAACGCGCGCCCATTTCTTTGTAACTGGCTAAACGTTCGGCGAGGTTGTCTAATCCCTGGGTGATGGTTTCATCCGGGGTGTTGGGTAAGTGGGTAATGCCTTTGTCGACTTTAATGCCGGGAACAATGCCTTTTTCAGCCAGTAATTCAGGAAATAATTTGCCATTGCCGGCGCGTTGGCCTAAGGTTTCTTCGTATAAAATAACGCCGTTGATAAATTCTTCAATGCCGGGTGTGGTGAATAATAATTCACGGTAGGCGCGGCGGGTTTCGGAAGTGGATTCTAGTTGGATGCTGGTGAAGCGTTTGGTGATGGTGGCGGTGCTTTCATCAGCGGCGAGAATACCTTTGCCGGAGACGGCGATTTGTGCGATGGTGGCTTCGAGTTCGTGTCTAGACATTTTATAGCTCCCTTATTTTAGGTAATTAAATGGGCGACAGTATTCTATCTTCGTGGAGAAATATCAAGAGTGGTAGGATATACTGTGTTGAGTCTGTGCCGGTTCAGTCTGCCGGTTGTTCTTTGGTAAACACGCTGTGAATACATCCGTGTACGCTCGGCTGCCGCATCCATGCGGCAGACGGTTTACCAAAGAACAACCGGCAGACTGAACTAAATACTTTAGTTTTTGAAAAAGTATAAAGTGAAGGATTGTTATGCAATATAAAGATTATTACGCCATTATGGGGCTTAAGCGGGAGGCTGCGCCGGAGGAGATTAAGCAGGCTTATCGTAAGCTGGCGCGTAAGTATCATCCAGATGTGAGTAAGGAAAAAGATGCGGAGGAACGCTTTAAGGAAGTGAATGAGGCGTATGAGGTATTAAAAGATTCGGAAAAGCGTAAGCAGTATGATCAGTTGGGCGCCAACTGGCGGGCAGGCGAGGAATTCAGGGCGCCGCCGGATTGGCAGCAGCAGCATTGGGGCGGGCAGGGTGCGCGTTTTGAGACAGAAGATTTTGCAGGCGGAGATTTTAGTGACTTTTTTTCTTCGCTATTTGGTGGCAGGTTTCGGCAACAGGCACACTCGCATCAGGCGGGATTTAATCGGCGGGGTGAAGATTTGCAAAGTAAAATTACTATTTCATTAGAAGAAGCATATGCAGGTACAATGCGTGCTATTCAGTTAAGTGGCGGAGCCAAAGGCGCACGTGAGTTAAAAGTTAAAATTCCTGCGGGCGTTATACAGGGACAGCAGATTCGGTTAAGCGGACAAGGCAATCCTGGCATGGGTAAAGGCGAACCTGGCAATCTTTATCTGGAAATTAATCTAAAGCCCCATCCTTTTCTACAGGCGGATAAAGCTGATATTTATTTAACGCTGCCTGTTACGCCGTGGGAAGCTGCTTTAGGCGCTACCGTGGCCGTCCCCACCTTAGGCAGCAAAGTGGATTTAAAAATTCCGGCCGGTTCACAATCAGGCCAGAAACTCCGCCTCAAAGGCCGTGGCTTACCGGCTAAAACGCCAGGCGATCAATATATCACCCTGCAAGTCATGCTGCCGCCCGCCAATACACCCGCACAGCGTGAACTATACGAACAAATGGCGCAGCAAATGCCTTTTAACCCGCGTGAACGGCTAGGAGGCTAAAATGAAAAAGCACGTGACGGAAATAGTAACGGGCATCATTGTTGACGAAACCACCACGTTTACCTTGCAGGAAGTCTGTTATACCTGCGACATCAACGTTGAAATAATCACAGAAATGGTAGAACACGGCCTGATCGAACCCCAAAAAGCCGATACGAGCGACTGGCAATTTGACCCCCATGCCTTACGCCGCTTAAAAATAGCCTTACGTTTACAAAAAGACTTAGGCATCAACTTACCTGGCGCTGCACTGGCACTCGATTTACTTAACGAATTACAAGAACTGCGCGACAAACTGGCTATTCTTGAAAATAATTAAATAGCAAAAGTGATTTTCACCTCTCCCCCCGGGAGAGGTCGCCGCGTAGCGGCGGGTGAGGGAGCGCTTATCAGCATGAAATACATTCTTGAAGAAAGCGGTGTTAATTCCCCTCACCCGCCCAGGCTACGCCTGGTCGGCCTCTCCCGCTGGAGAGGCGAAGAAAAAGAGTGCTCGATTTTATTCATGAATAAAATTTTCATAAAAGATTGACGAACTTTATCCCAAATCGCTATACTCACTTTGCCATAGCGAATATGCGAAATATGTCTAAATCAGTATTGTACTCAAAGCGTATCGAGGCATTTCAGCTTGTTAGTATACCGGCAGGTGTTATTACACTCATCGCGTTACTTTTATGGATAACAACAGACGGCAGGCTGAGTTTCTCAGTGCTGATGGGCGGCCTGGTCTGGCTGGCGCCCAATTTTTATTTCGCAAAAAAAGTTTTTTCGGGTGATAAAGCGAAGATAACCCCAGCCCTGATGCTAAAAAATTTCTATCAGGCTGAGGTGATTAAACTAACGTTATGCGCAATCTTATTTGTTGTAATAATGAAATTTTTACCCGTGGCTGTTTTGCCGCTATTAATAGGCTTTTGTATAGCCCAGGTTACCTTTTGGGTTTCACCTTTTATATTGAACAGAATGAGCAGGTTAAGTAAGTAATGAATTCAAACGCAGAATACGTACAACATCATTTGCACCATTTGCAATTTAATCTGACTAATTTTACGTTTAGTGATGGTGGTTTCTGGACGATTAATGTCGATACCCTGGGAATTTCCTTCGTGCTGGCCGCTTTGTATTTTGCGCTGTTCCGTTATGTGGCCGTTAAGATGACGCCAGGCGTACCCCGCCGATTGCAGAATTGTATTGAAGTATTAATAGAATTCGTCGATAAAACCGTCAGAGAATCTTTCCATGGGCAGAGCCAACTGGTGGCGCCACTGGCATTGACGGTGCTAGTGTGGATATTTTTAATGAATTTTATGGATTTATTGCCGATTGACGTATTACCAGGCATTTTATCACTATTTGGCGCGCATTATTTCCGCGCCGTGCCAACGGCCGACCCTAATGCAACGTTTGGTATGTCAATTGCGGTGTTTTTGCTGATCATTTATTATAACTTGAAAATAAAAGGCCCCGGCGGATTAGGCAAAGAAATGCTGGTGTCTCCGTTTGGCAAATATTTATTTCCCTTAAATATTTTATTTCGTTTAGTGGAAGAGTGCGTCAGGCCGCTTTCGCTGGCATTACGGTTGTTTGGTAATTTATTTGCTGGCGAATTGATCTTTATTTTGATAGCTTTGTTACCCTGGTGGGCGCAAGGTGCGCCAGGCGGCGTCTGGGCGATTTTTCACATTTTAATTATCGCTATTCAGGCTTTTATTTTTATGATGTTAACAATTGTTTACATCAGCATGGCGCATGAGTCGCATTAATCTAGTTAATTAAGCGATTAGTGAGTTGTTTTTATTATTCCTTCCCCCTTTCAGGGGGAAGAAATATTGATAATTTATTATTAATACATTGAGAGGAAAATATGATAGAAATCGCACAAGTTGCCGCAGGTGTACAAGGGTTGTCCGCTGTTGCGGCCGCTCTTTTGATTGGATTGGCTGCGTTGGGGACCGCCATTGGTTTCGGTATTTTAGGTGGAAAGTTCCTGGAAGGGGTTGCGCGTCAGCCTGAATTAACGCCTATGTTAATGGGTAGAATGTTTTTGATGGCAGGGTTAGTCGATGCGTTTGCGGCTATTTCTATCGTAATGGGCTTATACCTTATTTTTGCGAAAAACCCATTCCTGGCTGAAGTGTTAAGTTTAGTAACGAAAACCACAGCCGGTTCATAAATCTTTAAGTTAAGTAGAGTGAACTGATGGAAATCAACATCACATTGTTAGGGCAGTTAATTACGTTTGCAATCCTGGTATGGGTCACTATGAAATATGTGTGGCCGCAGATTACTAAAGTGATGCAGGAACGTGAACAGCGTATTGCCGATGGTCTGGCTGCCGGTGAACGTGGCGAGCATGAACTGGAATTAGCGCAACATAAAGCAACGGAAAAATTGCGTGACGCTAAAATTCATGCGGCTGAAATTCTGGATCAGGCCAATAAACGCGCTAATCAAATTATTGAAGAAGCTAAAGAACGCGCCCGTGAAGAAGGCAGTCGTTTATTAGTTATCGCGCGTGCCGATATCGAACAGGAAGTGCAGACGGCGCGGCAACATTTACGCCATGAGGTTGCTTCTTTAGCGATAACCAGTGCAGAAAAAATATTGGCACGTAGTATTGATGACAATGTCCAGCATGATTTAATTAATAAAATGCTGGCTGAAATTTAAGAGGGTCTATGTCAAAGCAAACCGCAATAGCCCGTCCTTATGCAAAAGCGTTATTTGAAATAGCGTTGCAGCAAAGAACTATCAGCCTCTGGTCTGAATTATTGCAATTGACAACTTTTATAATAAAGCAACCCGAAGTACAGGCATTATTAGACAGTCCGCATGTAACAGCACAACAGTGCGGTGATTTTTTATTAAAAATCTGTCAACCGAAATTAACCAGCGAAAGTGAAAACTTTCTAAAATTATTAGCACAGCGGGATCGGCTCGCCATTATTCCAGAAATTACTGAGCTTTTTGCGGTATATCGGGCTGAGCAGGAAAAATTAGCGAAAGTGCGGATAACATCCGCTTTACCGCTCAATAAAGACGAGCAGGAAAATTTGGCGCGCAAACTAAAACAACGTTTGCAGCGCGAAGTGGTATTGGAGTGCCGTGTAGACAGTAGTTTAATCGGCGGTTTAATTATTCAAGCGGATGATTTAGTCATCGATGGCTCCATTCGCAGTAAATTAACGCGTTTACAAACGCAATTGTTAAGTTAGTTAATGATTGTTAAGTTAGTTAATGTAGGGTGGATTAGGCCGCAGGCCGTAATCCACCATTTTTAATACCTAATTTTTAAAGAAGAAATGTCTATGTCAACACAAATGCAAATCAGCCCGGCAGAAATCAGCGAGCTTATCAAGCAGCAGATTTTAAATTTCAGTGCGAAAGCCGAAACACGTACAGAAGGCACGATCGTTAATTTAAAAGACGGTATTGTGCGCATTCATGGTTTAGGCGATGTCATGTTAGGCGAAATGATTGAATTTCCTGGCGGCAGCTACGGCCTGGCTTTAAACCTTGAACGCGATTCCGTGGGCGCCGTTGTGTTAGGCCCTTATGATCATTTAACCGAAGGGCAAGTGGTTAAATGTACCGGCCGTATTCTGGAAGTACCTGTAGGTGAAGCTTTATTAGGCCGCGTGGTTAACGCCTTAGGTCAACCGATTGATGCTAAAGAACCTATCATGACGACTACCACTTCACCCGTGGAAAAAGTAGCGCCTGGCGTTATCTGGCGTCAATCTGTTTCACAACCGTTACAAACCGGCATTAAAGCCATTGATACCATGACGCCCGTTGGCCGCGGCCAGCGCGAATTAATTATCGGCGATCGGCAAACAGGTAAAACAGCGATTGCTATTGACGCCATTATTAATCAGAAAAATACCGGCGTTAAATGTATTTATGTGGCCGTTGGCCAGAAAGCGTCTTCCATTGCAGCCATTGTTCACAAATTAGAAGAACATGATGCTATGAAGCACACCATTATCGTTGCCGCCAGCGCCGCCGATTCCGCTGCACTGCAATTTATTGCACCTTATGCAGGTTGTGCAATGGGCGAATATTTCCGCGATAAAGGTGAAGATGCTTTAATCATTTATGATGATTTAACCAAGCAAGCCTGGGCTTACCGGCAGATTTCACTATTATTGCGCCGTCCGCCAGGCCGCGAAGCGTATCCAGGCGATATTTTCTATTTACATTCCCGTTTATTGGAACGAGCTGCGCGTGTTGATGCAGAATATGTTGAAAAAGCAACGCAAGGCCGAGTAAAAGGCCGTACGGGTTCGTTGACTGCTTTACCGATTATTGAAACACAAGCCGGTGACGTATCCGCGTTTGTACCAACCAATGTTATTTCTATTACTGATGGCCAGATCTTTCTGGAAACGGATTTATTTAATTCGGGTATTCGTCCTGCTATTAATGCAGGGTTGTCTGTATCGCGTGTGGGTGGTGCGGCGCAAACTAAAATCGTGAAGAAATTAGCGGGTGGTATTCGTATTGGTTTAGCGCAATACCGTGAATTAGCGGCGTTTTCACAATTTATGTCTGATTTAGATGAGACGACCCGCAAACAATTAGAGCGTGGTCAGCGCACGACAGAAATTTTAAAGCAGAAACAATACGCGCCTATGAGTGTAGCGGAAATGGCGGTGAGTATGTTTGCCGTGGATCGGGGTTATCTGGATGATGTTGAATTAGGCAAAGTCATTCCGTTTGAGCATGAATTGCAATCTTACATGCGGGCGCATGAGCGTGATTTATTGAATAAAATTAATGAGTCGGGCGATTATAATGATACGATTGCGGGTGAGTTGAGTGTGGCGATTGAGAAATTTAAAGCGACAAGTACTTGGTAGTGTGCCGGTTCGCCTGTCAGGTTGTCTTTTGGTAAACACGCCGTGAATACATCCCTGTAGGCTCGACTGCCGCATTCATGCGGCAGACGGTTTACCAAAAGACAACCTGACAGGCAAACTAAAGTTTAAGAATTGAAAGAGAGAGACGAATGGCAGTAGCGAAAGAAATACGTACGAAAATCAGTAGTATTAAAAGCACGCAGAAGATTACGCGGGCGATGGAGATGATTTCGGCGGGGAAAATGCGTAAGGCGCAGGATAGAATGGCGTTGTCGCGTCCGTATGCGACTAAAATCCGGCAGGTGATTAGCCATTTAGCCAGTGGACATTCGGAATATCGGCATCCGTATCTGGAAGTGCGTGAAAATAAACGCGCGGGTTTTATGCTGGTGACCTCTGATCGCGGGTTGTGCGGTGGATTGAATTCTAATTTATTGAAAACCGCATTGCTGGAAATGAAAACGCTGCGGCAGGCGGAAATAGAAATTGATTTGTGTTTGATTGGTAATAAAGCGGAAGCTTTTTTTAAGCGGCATGGCGGCCATATATTGGCGGAAGCTAATC
>JBEPVU010000002.1:0-22684 GCA_041690855.1 Gammaproteobacteria bacterium
TATCTGCGCAGAAAAACAGGTGATGAAGGTCTGGTGGAATTATGGCAGGCTGTTAAGAAAATAATCCCTTTTTTAACTGATTTCACTGCTACTAAGGTTAATCAATATTTGAACGCCTGAATATCTTACCTACTCTTTATTTTCTGTCACGCCAAGAGATATGATAGGATTATTTAAAAACTACCCTTAAATAAAAAGTTATGACTGATACTCCCGGTACATTATACATCATCTCCGCTCCCTCCGGTGGCGGCAAAACCAGCTTGGTGCAGGCGCTGCTTGCGGCAGTGCCTCAGTTAGAAGTCTCAATCTCACACACCACACGCCCACCACGGCCAAGTGAGCAGAACCATTTGAATTATCATTTTGTTGATGAACCCACTTTCACAACATTAATTGCCCAGAATGCTTTTTTTGAACATGCACAAGTATTTGGTAATTATTATGGTACGTCCCGTCAGTGGGTCGCCGATAAATTGCGGGCAGGCATTGATATTATCCTTGAGATTGACTGGCAGGGCGCACAACAGATTCGTACCCTAATGCCTGATAGTATTAGCATTTTCCTATTACCCCCTTCCTGGCAAACTATCCAGGCTCGCTTAGAGGGCCGCGGCCAGGATAATCCGGAAATCATCGCACGCCGCATGGCCGCCGCACGCGCTGAACTTTCTCATTACCACGAGTATGATTATCTGGTCGTTAACGAAGACTTTACAACCGCGCTGCTTGATCTAAAAGCCATTATCCACGCCCGCCGCCTGCGCCAACAGGCGCAACAGCAAAAATATGCCAATTTATTAGTAAAATTGTTGGCCTGAATTTACTTATATAAAAACTTTACTTTAACTTTTCTCATTCAACTCTGCTTCAATCTGTTCTATGGTAGGCAGACAGGTTTTGAGTTCTTTAGGCAAGGCTTTTGCTAATTTATATTCTGAAATTCCAATTGGAGCATTTACATTGCGCAGGGCATATTCTGCAATGATCTTATTTTTGGATTTACACAGTAAAATACCAATAGTTTGATTATCCCCCGCTTTTCGCATTTGATCATCCACAGCAGCCAAATAAAATCCTAGCTGTCCGATATGTGCTGGCTTAAATTTAGTAGCTTTTAATTCAATTACTACAAAGCAACGTAGACCAAGATGATAAAAAAGCAGGTCAATAAAAAATTCCTGGTCATCGAAGGTAAGAGGCACCTGTGAACCAACAAAAGCAAATTCCTGGCCTAATTCAAGCAAAAAATTTCGCATATGAGTCACCAGACCATCTTCAATTGCTCTTTCATGTGCTTTTCCTCGGATGGTTAAAAAATCAAAATTATAAGGATCCTTTAATATTTCATGTGCTAAATCAAACTGTGTTTCTGGTAAATGCTGGTTAAAATTGGTTATTTTTTTCTTAGATGCTCCCTGCCGCTCATATAAATTACTTTCTATTTGCATTTCAAGTACAGAACGCGCCCAGCCATTTTTAATGGTTTCTTTTACGTACCATGCCCGCTGCTCGGATTCCTTAACCTGATGCAAAAGTACGGCAATATGTCCCCAAGGTAATCCGTCCACAGCCTGTGGACTTTTTGCAAAGCAGGGGTATTCCTTTGCAAAAATTCTCATTCTTTTGAGATTAGTTACAGAAAATCCCTGCATTTCAGGAAAGGTCTGACGCATATCATGCGAAAATTGCTCTAAAAATTTTTCGCCCCATTTAAAAGCCTTTTGTTTCTCAATAAGATCAAAGCCTAATTGCCAATAGAATTTAATCAACTCCCTATTCGCTGCCAACGCAGCTCGAATCTGTGCTGTTTTTAAACGAGTTTTTATGTCGTTAAGAAAATGCGTGTAATTCTCATCTAGATGCAGGATTTGAGATTTTCTGCAGTTTTTTTCTTTCATATTTATTTTATGCGATATTTTTTAAAAGCTTAACATTGAAATTATGTATTGTAAATGAAAATTTTTATTCTTTAATATTTTTACTTTGTGAGGCATGCCCAACAAAAATATGCCAATTTATTAGTAAAATTGTTGGCCTGACCGTCAATACAAGGTAATATTCAATATTACTTCAGCGATCCCCGCTGAAACCGTACGCGTAGTAAAATTAATCAGGAGACCTTAAGTTATGGCACGCATCACCGTTGAAGATTGTTTAGAACATGTGGATAACCGTTTTGAGCTGGTTTTACTGGCCGCTAAACGTGCAAGACAAATTGCCAATGGTAGTGTCCAGCCACTGGTACCGGAAGAAAACGATAAACCTACCGTCGTTGCCCTACGTGAGTTTGCGGCAGGCTACGTCAATGTCGTGGAAAATCCTCTGCTGACCGAAGAGATTACCGGCGAATAATTAATCCAGGGGGGCTTGGTGTCATTTTTTAGTGAACTGCGGCGTGAACTTGAAAATTATCTCAGTGAAGAAGCCGTTGAGCAGATTCACCAGGCTTATCTATTTGCTGCTCAGGCCCATAAAGGCCAGCAACGCCATAGCGGCGATCCTTATATCACCCATCCCTTAGCAGTAGCCCATACCCTGGCAGAAATGCGCATGGACGCGCAAACGATTATGGCGGCTATTTTACATGATGTGATTGAAGACACGGCGATTGAAAAAACGGTTTTAGCCGCAAAATTTGGCCATGAGGTGGCTGAGTTGGTCGATGGCGTCAGTAAACTGGTGCAAATGCAATTTACCAGCCGCGCCGAAGCGCAAGCCGAAAATTTCCGTAAAATGCTCCTGGCCATGGCGAAAGATATCCGCGTTATTATTATCAAATTAGCCGATCGTTTACATAATATGCGCACCTTAGATGTAGTGCCGCCAGAAAAACGCCAGCGGATTGCTAAGGAAACGCTGGAAATTTATGCCCCTATCGCTAATCGTTTAGGCATGCATGCGTTTCATGTTGAGTTTGAAGAGTTAGCGTTTGCAGCCATTTATCCTTTTCGCTTCCGCGTGATGCAGGAAGCCGTACGCAAAGCAAAACGCAAACGTAAAAAAACGATCGGCAATATTGAAACGGCCTTGAAAGAACAGTTAGAAAAATGGCAACTGCCGCCCAGCCTGGTGTGGGGACGGCAAAAACATTTATATAGCCTGTATAAAGAAATGCGGGAAAGACAGGTTTCTCTCACTGATTTAATGGATATTTATACTTTTTGTATCGTAGTCGATACTGTCGATACCTGTTATCACGTGCTGGGCGCTATTCATAATCTTTATAAACCTTTGCCCGAACGCTTCCGCGATTATATTGCACTGCCCAAAGCCAATGGCTATCAGGCGCTGCATACCAGTTTATTTGGCCCGCAATGCACGCCGATTGAAATTCAGATTCGTACGGTTGAAATGGATAATCGTGCCGATAATGGTATTGCCAGCCATTGGCTATCGCAATCTGGCGAACAGGCGCTGGATGCTGCCGCTCACCTACGCGCCAACGCCTGGTTGAAACGTCTGTTAGATATTCAACAAAATATCGGCAATCCGCTGGAATTTTATGAAAATGTTAAATCCGATTTATTTCCCGAAGAAGTCTATGTTTTTACGCCGCAGGGCGACATTATGGAATTGCCGAGAGGCGCAACCGCAGTGGATTTTGCTTACGCGGTACACTCCGATATTGGAGATAACTGTGTAGCCGCACGCATCGACAGGCGGCTGGCGTCTTTAAGTATGCCGCTGGCCAATGGACAGACAATTGAAATTATTACTGCCACCGATGCGCAGCCTAATCCAGCCTGGCTCAATTTTGTGGTGACTGCTAAAGCGCAAAGTAATATTCGTCATTTTTTAAAAAATCAACGCCGCACAGAAGCAGTCGTGTTTGGCAAACGTTTATTAGAAAATGCTTTAGCTAATCTAGGCGCTCTGCGGAAAAAAATTCCTGCACGTAATTTAACGGCCGTGCTGCAACAGCATCATTGCAAAACAGAAGAAGATTTAATTGAAATAATTGGTTTAGGTCACCAAAGCCCTAATACTATCGCCGAAGCATTACTGCAAATTAACCAGAAAACCGCTGTCACGCTTTTAAAGCCTGCCATTATTAATCAACTCAAACAAAATCCGCTGGCAATTAAAGGCAATGAAGGAAAAATTTTAACTTTTGCGCTGTGCTGTCATCCTATTCCAGGCGATGTGATTTTAGGCATTATTCAACCTGACCAGGGCATTATTATTCATGCAGAGCATTGCAAACAGATTACTAAAACGCGCCACCGCTCGGAACAATTAATTCCCGTTTATTGGGACGATCATATTAAAGGGCTTTTTAAAGTAGAAGTTCGCCTGGAAGCTAAAAATCAACCGGGGGTTTTAGCGCAACTTGCCACCGCTATCGCGCATTCTAAAGCAAATATTGAAAATGTTAATATTGCCGACCGAGATGGCCACTATTCTAATGTTATTATTACGCTTTCTGTGTGCAACCGCGTTCATTTAGCGCAGGTGTTGCGGCGTTTGCGTAGTATTAAAACAATCATCAAATTAGCGCGCAGTAAATAGAAACCCAAAAATAAGGAGCAGCCTTTATGAATAAAAAACAAGCGGTGCAAACACATACGGCGCCACAAGCAATCGGTACTTATTCACAAGCGATTGTAGCGGGCAATACCGTTTATTTATCCGGCCAGGTTCCCTTAAATCCTCATACCATGGAATTAGTCACTAACAGTATTGAAGCACAGGCCGATCAGGTATTTAAAAATCTTAGCGCCGTTGCTGAAGCGGCCGGTGGCAATTTAGATCATATTGTAAAGTTAACCGTTTTTTTAACGGACTTAACAGACTTTCCGATTATTAATGCCACTATGGCGAAATTTTTTCACGAGCCATATCCTGCCCGCAGCACTATTGGCGTTGCTGCTTTACCTAAAGGCGCAGCCGTTGAAGTAGAGGCTATTATGGTATTACCACATTAATGCAAGGAACGTTATGCTGAGCTTATTGCGCTGTTTTACACTGGTTACGCTGGGTTTATGGTTGACGGCCTGCTCTACGCTAGGGGAACCTTCGGCAGAAAAGCCGCCAGCGCCCGCATCTGTTGCGCCTGTTACTGCATTGCCTGCCACTCACGAAGCGCCGCAGAAAATTGCTTTATTATTGCCTTTACAAGGCCCTCTTGGCAGTGCAGGACAAGCCATACGGGATGGTTTTATCACCGCTTATAACAATGATAATAGCGCAACTAAACCTATTCATATTGCGATTATTGATGACAGTGAACAACCTATTATTGAAGCTTATAAAAAAGCTGTTAATACGGATGCGGATTTAATTGTAGGGCCGCTGGCTAAAAATAATGTACAAACATTAATACAAGCCAATAGCATGTCGGTTCCCACATTAGCGTTAAATTATTTAGATACGGATGCGGCTGCGCCCGCCAATTTATATCAATTTGGCTTATCGCCTTTAGATGAAGCGCGCCAGGCAGCGGCGTTAGCGCATCAAAACGGTGGCCAGACTGCTATTATCATAGCGCCCGCTAATAGTTGGGGACAAACACTGGCGCAAGCTTATCAAGACGAATGGCAGGCTTTAGGCGGCGATGTCATTCACAAACTTTATTTTAGTCATGATAGCGATGAACTCAATCAGCAAATACGCAATCTCGCGGTTGCTTATAAACAAAAAGCAGACGTTATTTTACTGGCTGCCTCACCCGCCATGGCGCGTCAGATTAAACCTTTATTAAAATTTTATGATGCCGGCAACCTGCCGGTTTACGCTACTGCGTTAGTTTATAGCGGCACACCACAGCCTGCGTTTGATAATGATCTGAACGGTATTACTTTTTGTGATATGCCCTGGACATTAAACAATAACAGCAGCAATAGTAAATTGCGCCAGCAGATTGCTTTATTCTGGCCGGTTAATTTCAAACAAAATGCACGGCTTTACGCTTTAGGCATTGATGCTTATCAATTAAGTAAACAATTACCACAATTAACCGAGAGTCAGCAAACTATCACGGGCGTTACCGGCAATCTATTGATCGATAAGCAAAAACGCGTAGTACGGCAATTAACCTGTTCACAATTTGTTACAGGCGCGCCGGATTCATTAAGCATTGATCATGCTGTCGACGATCAAACCGATGAGTAAAACCAGCGCACAACAAACAGGCCAGATGGCAGAAGATATTGCCTATCATTATTTAACACAGCAGGGATTGAAATTAAGAACACGCAATTATTTATGCCGTGTCGGCGAAATTGATTTAATCATGCAGGATAAAAATTCGCTGGTATTCGTTGAAGTACGCTATCGCCGCAACCAGAATTTCGGCACTAGCAGTGAAACGATTACGGTTTTTAAGCAAAAAAAACTATTACGCACGGCTAATTTTTATTTACAACAAACTAAATTGTTCGAAAAAATACCCTGCCGCTTCGATGTTATCGCCATTTCTAAAAACCTCGAACCAGCAAACATTGAATGGATTAAAAATGCTTTTTGAATATATATATATCAAAGATCCTTAGGAATTGCGCTTTTTTGCTGTCATCCTGAGGAGTGTAACGACGAAGGATCTCCCTCTATAGGTGCAAAACCAGGGAGATCCTTCGTCGCTAACGCTCCTCAGGATGACAGATGAAAAGTGCTTCTCAGGATGACACACAAAAAATTAAAATACGCAAAATTAAAGTACGATCAGTCTATAACACCCGATAATTCAATGAAAAAATTACATCTGTTATTAGAATATAAATATTTAGTAGCCATTATCTATACCGTGGCATTATTCTGCGACAGGCTTGACCTAACGATTGTCAACATTGCTTTGCCTACCTTAGCCGACTATTTTCACTTGCCCATCGAAGAAACCAGTTGGATTAGTAACAGTTTTCTGCTCGCATTAGGCGTATCGATACCGCTTAGCAGTTGGTTAGGCGCTAAATATGGGCTTAAAAAGATATTTCTTATTGCTTTAAGTCTATTTGGTTTAACTTCATTATTGTGCGCTTTTTCGCCCAACGTTTATTCCATGATTGCTTTGCGGTTTTTACAAGGCATTGGCGGCGGCCTGCTAACTCCCGTGGGTATGACAATGGTCTATCGCGCCTTTGAACCCGCAGAATATGTCAGCATTACGAGTTTTATTTTTATTCCCGTTTTAATAGCGCCTGCCGCCGCGCCGGCTTTAGGGGGTATTTTATTAACTATTGCCAGTTGGCCGTGGTTATTTATTATCGTTGTGCCTTTTTGCTTAATAACCTTCATAGCAGCCCTTTTTATTTTAAAAGAACATAAAGAACCCGTCATGCCGCCGATTGATTGGTTAGGTTTGCTGTTAGCCACTGCCAGTTTAACGCTATTGCTAGCGGCGCTGGCTTTAATCAGTAAAACGGGATTGACGTTATCCACTACTACTTGCTGGTTAGCAGCGGTTATTGCTATTATTTTATTTATCTCTTTTGAAGCAAAACAAACCCACCCTTTTATTGATTTAACTTTTTTTAAAAATAAATCTTTTCTGCAAGCGAATTTAATACAATTAACTTTTCAAATTTGTCTTACCAGTTCTTTCTTTTTAATTGGCTTGTATTTGCAAATAGCCGTAAAAATGAGCGCTTTACACACCGGTTTGATTATTGGTATGCAAGCACTGGGCGCCATGTGTTCTAATCGCTATTCAGTAAAATTATTTCGGCGTTTTGGGCCAGCGCGCCCCATTATACTCGGTTTAATAGGGGTGGCTTTTATAAGTCCGCTTATTTTAACGGTCTCTGCGCCGCAACAAATCCTGTTAGGTTGTGGTTTACTGTTTATACGCGGGCTTTTTACCGGCCTTTGCGGCGCACCTCTTCAAACCATGGGTCTTATTACTTTTAGCAAACAAACCATCAATCAGGCCAGCGCTGTATTCACTGCTTGCCGGCAAGTCTCTATTAGCCTGGGTATCGCTATTTTTTCATTATTCATTGCTTATGGCCTGCAGGCATTTAATGTCCGTATTCTTGATTTGGCGCATCCCGCTCCACTGCATAAAGCCTTTACAATGGCTTTCTTATTTATGCCTATTGCCGCGTTGGCAGGCATAGCAATAGCGTTAACGATAGAGCGTAAAAAGGAATTTTGCAAAATGCCAGTTGACTAATCTCTGACTTGAAATTATAGTTAGGCTTACAGAATTTGATTGAATATACCTATCCCCTTAGCATAAAGCCCTATGTTAAGATTTCCCAGACCTTAAAAACTATATTATATAAAGAAAGAGGCCTATTGCATGAGCCAGCATATTCATACTACGAGTGATGCATCGTTTGAAACGGACGTTTTACAAGCCAGTCTTCCTGTATTAGTGGATTTCTGGGCTGAATGGTGCGGGCCTTGCAAAATGATTGCCCCGATTCTGGATGAAACCGCTGTGGCGTATGCTGACAAGCTAAAAGTGGCTAAATTAAATGTTGACGAAAACACCGAAATACCGGCAAAATATGGTATCCGTGGTATTCCTACCTTGGTGCTGTTTAAGAACGGCCAGGTGCAAGCCACTAAAGTAGGCGCTTTGAGCAAATCCCAACTCACAGCATTCCTTGATAGCCATCTTTAATCATATCAATTTATAACGTCTTAACTATAATAATCTGAATGAAATACCTTAGCACAACAAATTCTATCACTGGCAAATGCTGTTATCAGAAATAATGACATTGGCTGGTTTTATTAACCTTCCCTTAACTTACTTAACTTTATAAAGATAAATCTTATGCGTGGTACAAGAAATTTTCGTGCGAAAAATAATAATGATACAAGGGCTGAATCAACCGATCAGCTTATTGAAACCAGCGACACAGACACAGGACCCGGTACTAATACTTCATCTACTGAAGGTACTGGTACAACAGGCACTGGTACAACGGGTACTGGTACAACGGGTACTGGTACAACGGGTACAGGTACGGCGGGCGCAGGTGAACATCATCATGCCCATGCGAGTGGCTTTCACAATATTACTAAACTCAGCACGCCGGTTAATCTCACCGACCTCAAAGCAAAGTCGCCGGCGGAATTATTGGAAATTGGCGAAGAACTACAAATCGAAAATTTAGCCCGTATGCGTGTGACTGACATGCGCTTTGCTATCTTAAAAGCGTTAGCAAGACGCGGCATCGATATTTACGGCGAAGGCGTATTAGAAATTCTGCAGGATGGTTTTGGTTTCCTACGTTCCGCAGAAAGTTCTTATTTAGCAGGGCCGGATGATATTTATGTTTCGCCCAGCCAGATTCGCCGCTTTAGTTTACAAACCGGCGATACTACTTCGGGCAAAATACGCCCGCCTAAAGAAGGTGAACGTTATTTCGCCTTATTGAAAGTGAATGAAATTAATTTTGATTCGCCAGAAAATGCCAAAAATAAAGTTTTATTTGAAAATCTGACGCCTTTATTTGCCAATGAACGTTTAAAGTTAGAACGTGGCAATGGCAGTACTGAAGATATTACCGCCCGCGTAATTGATTTAGTCGCACCCATTGGTAAAGGCCAGCGTGGTTTGATTGTTGCACCGCCGAAAGTCGGTAAAACGATCATGTTACAGAATATCGCGCAATCGATTACGGTTAATCATCCAGAATGTTATCTGATTGTTTTATTAATCGATGAACGCCCGGAAGAAGTCACCGACATGGCGCGTTCCGTGCGTGGTGAAGTAATAGCCAGTACTTTTGACGAACCGGCAACACGTCACGTGCAAGTAGCTGAGATGGTAATTGAAAAAGCGAAGCGCTTAGTCGAACACAAGCGCGATGTTGTAATTTTATTAGACTCCATCACCCGTTTGGCGCGTGCTTATAATACAGTTATTCCTTCTTCCGGTAAGGTATTAACCGGCGGTGTGGATGCAAACGCTTTACAACGTCCTAAACGCTTCTTTGGCGCCGCACGTAATATTGAAGAAGGCGGCAGCTTAACCATTATCGCCACCGCGCTGATTGATACTGGTTCTAAAATGGATGAAGTAATTTACGAAGAATTCAAAGGTACGGGTAACTTAGAACTTCATTTAGATAGACGTATCGCTGAAAAACGTGTGTATCCGGCCATTCATTTAAATCGTTCCGGCACCCGCCGTGAAGAACTCTTAGTCAGACCTGATGAATTGCAGAAAATGTGGATTTTACGTAAATTGCTGCATCCTATGGATGAGATTTCCGCTATTGAATTTTTGATTGAACGGCTACGTAATTCTAAGACGAATGAAGATTTCTTTGATTCGATGAAGAAATGATCATGTTAGAAAAAACTATTCTACAGACCGTCGGCAATACGCCTTTAGTGAAATTACAGAAACTTTCACCTAAGCCTTATGTCACTATTTTAGCCAAGTGTGAATTTTTTAATCCAAGCGGCAGTATTAAAGATCGCATTGTGGCTTATATTATTGAAGACGCTGAAAAGAAGGGTTTATTGAAACCGGGTGGCACGATTATTGAAAATACGTCTGGCAATACCGGCGCGGCGGTTGCAATGATCAGTGCTATTAAAGGCTATAAAGCTATTTTGACAATGCCCGATAAAGTGAGCCAGGAAAAACAAAATGCGCTGAAAGCCTTCGGCGCAGAAATTGTTGTAACGCCTACTTCCGCAGCGCCCGACTCTCCCGATCATTATGTCAATACAGCGAAACGATTAGCCGCGCAAACGCCTAATAGTTTTCGGATTAATCAATACGATAATCCGAAAAACCCTGAAGCGCATTATCATTCAACCGCCCCGGAAATCTGGCAACAAACAGCGGGTAACATTGATATTTTCGTTGCAGCTGGCAGCACCGGCGGCACTATATCCGGTGTGGGACGTTATTTAAAAGAAAAAAATCCCGCTATAAAAATCATCATGCCAGATCCCGTGGGTTCCATTTATTACGAATATTTTAAAACTAAAAAAGTGCCGCATGACGGTAGTTGCAGTTATCAGGTAGAAGGTGTCGGCGAAGATCATCTTGCATTAGCCATGGATTTTTCATTACTCGATGATGTTATGCCCTTTACTGATAAAGAGGCTTTTACAATGGCGCGCCGTTTAGCCCGCGAAGAAGGTATTTTAGCGGGTGGTTCTGCCGGCGCGAATGTCTGGGCTGCCGTTAAAATCGCCGAGACGTTAACTAAACCGACTACGATTGTGACGATATTGCCGGACAGTGGCATTAAATATCTCAGCAAATGCTTCAATGATGAATGGATGCAGGCACAGGGGTTATTGTAATAAAGTGTTGGGCTGTGCTAAAAGCGCAACCCAACGTAGACTTCCATGTCGGTCATCATGACACTTTAAGCATCGCTCCGAATCAGCATAGCATTAACCGCTTTAGAATCAGGTGAAACTTTCATCATATTGCCTGCGGCGGCATCTATGATAAACCCTGGCCAAAAGAGAATATTGAGCAGCCCGATGGGTTGGAACTGAGTGTTCACTTGGGCATATTGTGGTTGGAAGCCTCGTTTTTTAAATGTTACTAGCGTGGATGACCAGGTGCTAGGAACCGTAATCATAGTAGGCGTCACTCCCACCAGATTGTTGTTAACGTAGACGTCAGCGCCTTGGGGCCGTGAATTGACATGGATGCTTCTATCATTACTGCCAAACATGCTGGCGCAACCTGTTAGACCTAAAAATAGTGCTAAGCTAATAACTAGCGTAAAATATCGCATAAAAAACCTCTTTAAGTATTAATTGTATTACACTTCCTTGGTATCATTAAAAATGATCCTTTATTTCAGAATGACAGACTATAGCAAACTACACAGCCATTTGGAAAGGCAATGGTTTTGCCGTGATAGCAAAGCGCGTTAAATTATCATTAATATTTCAAATCGGTAACCATTATGAAAACAGCAAGCAAAAATACATTCGACTGGACGGTTATCGGCGCTGGCCCTGCGGGTATCGCTGCTATGGGGAAATTATTGGATCAGGGCATTCATCCGCACAACATCGCCTGGATTGATCCTTATTTTAAAGTAGGTGATTTTGGCGCTCAGTGGCATCCTGTTTCCAGTAATACTAAAGTCAAACGATTCACACAATTTTTATTAGCCTGTAAAAGTTTTAATTATAGCGAAATAGCGAATGACTTCCTTTTAAATCAACTGGATGCCGATAAAACCTGTCTGCTCTCTTTTATGGTGGAACCTTTGCAGCGAATTACCGAACAATTTAAAGAAAAAGTAATTTGTCTGCAGGATTTTGCTAACAAAATTCATCGGGAACAGCAGCAATGGAGCATCCAGCTTTCACAAGCGCTTATTAATTCAAAAAAAGTTATTTTAGCCACGGGCGCTGAACCTAAAACCCTGGATTATTCCGCTTTAAAGCATATTACCCTGGCACAAGCGTTGGATAAGAATCAATTGCCACAGATATGTAACCAGGAGGATACCGTTGCTCTCTTTGGCTCTTCACATTCGGCCATTATTGCTATTCGCCATTTATTAGCTTGTAACGTTAAAGAAGTCGTTAATTTTTATCGTAATCCTTTACGTTATGCCGTCGATCAAGGCGATTGGATTTTATATGACGATACCGGTTTAAAAGGCACTACTGCAACGTGGGCTAGAGAAAATATGGATGGCAACCTGCCCGCACGCTTAAGCCGGTTTTTAGCCACGGATGAGACTATTCAACAACAACTGCCACGCTGCAATAAAGCCGTTTACGCCATCGGTTTTGCGCCGCGCAACTCGCTTATTATCGACGGTTTCACACCTTCTGCTTATAATAAATACAACGGCATGATCGCCCCCGGTTTATTTGGCCTCGGCATTGCTTTTCCAGAAGAAAATATTGACCGCCTGGGCAATTTGGAATACCGGGTCGGCTTGTGGAAGTTTATGGATTATTTAAATCGGGTAATGCCGGTTTGGCTGGAAGGACGTTAAAATTTCTCATATATTCAATTAGTTAATTCAATATCCGACCAATTTTAGCACCATCGTAAATTGGTCTTGACTAATTTACGATGAACCGTATAATAGTCGAAATGAAGAGAATTTATGAAAATATTATTCTTCAGCATTTTAAACTTTTCAAACAAATGCTGTTTCTTGCTGGCCCACGCCAGGTAGGAAAAACTACTGCCAGTCTGATAGCCAGGCAGATTGATGATCAATTTACCTATCTTAATTGGGACAATCAGGATCACCGCAAACTTATTCTCAGCGGGCCTGCCGCTATAGCAGATCATCTGGAACTCGCAAAAGCACGCGTTACGCTGCCCATGATCATCTTTGATGAATTACACAAATATCCTCAATGGAAAACTTTTTTAAAAGGATTTTTTGATACTTATCGGGAAAATCTTCGCATTATTTTAACAGGTAGTTCAAAACTTGATGTATATCGTGCAGGCGGCGATAGTTTAATGGGGCGTTATTTTCCTTATCGTGTTCACCCTATTTCAATCGCTGAATGCTTAAGCACGGAAATGAGCCATAAGGAAATACATCCACCACAAGTTATCGATTCCTCAATATTCAATGATTTATTTGAATTTGGTGGATTTCCTGAACCTTTTTTAAATAAAAATAAACAATTTTCACAACGCTGGAAACAATTACGTAAAGAACAACTGTTTCGAGAAGATATCCGCGATTTAAGCCGTATTCAGGAAATCAATCAATTGGAAATATTGGCGGAATTATTGCGGCATCAGGCCGGGCAATTGCTTAATTACACCAATCTAGCTAATAAAATTAAAGTATCGGTGGATACTATCCGGCGCTGGATTCAAACTTTATCAATGTTTTATTTCTGCTTTGCGATAAAACCGTGGTCGAATAATATTACACGGTCACTGATAAAAGAACCGAAAATTTATTTATGGGATTGGTCTGATATTGATGATATCGGGCAACGTGCTGAAAATTTTATCGCTTCTCATTTACTAAAGGCCGTTCATTATTGGACAGACTGTGGTTTAGGCAATTATGATCTGTATTTTTTACGTGATAAAGACAAACGTGAAGTCGATTTTCTTATTACCAAAAATAACGAACCCTGGTTTTTAGTAGAAGCAAAATACAGCGATAATTCGTCTATCAGCCGTAATCTCGCTATTTTTCAACAACAAACCGGCGCAAAACATGCTTTTCAGGTTGTGATTGATATGGATTATGTAGCAATCGACTGTTTTTCTTATTATAAACCTACCATAGTTCCTGCAAAAACTTTTTTATCGCAGCTTGTTTAAATAAAATACCCCGTGGCAAGCCATATAGATTGTTACATAAGTCTAGCACAAACAATTTTCCACCTCTCCAGCGGGAGAGGTCGACGCGTAGCGGCGGGTGAGGGAGCTCTTATCAGCATGAAATTCCTTGTTGAAGAAAGCTTTTTTAATTCCCCTCACCCGCCCAGGCTACGCCTGGTCGGCCTCTCCCGCTGGAGAGGCGAAAATAGTTACGAATAAGGGATTTACGGAGGCTTGACTAACTAACGACTCTGTTTATAATATCCATGGTTATCTATTATTATCGGATTGGTAAATAAAATAAGCTGTTAATGTGCTTTATAAGCTCATTGATAATTACTATTAACTTAACGCCTAATATTAGCATGGATATATTCACAAAGGATTATTTACCATTAGATACTTAAAATGTAACCAGAAAAAAATATTATTGCAGAGAACGCAGAATATCAGGCTTATTTTTTAAGAATATTTTCAATTCTTCAAAGGGCATGGGTTGTGCCATTAAATAGCCCTGCCCCATATCACAGTTACAACTTTGAATAAAATACAACTGTTCTTTATTTTCGGTAGTGACTCAGTTTGAAATCTAACTTATTTCCCATGCTTGACCGCTCATCTCTTAAGTACCATACTTAACAGTATGACTAAACCTAAAAGACCTCGTGACATTAACCAATTAGCTAAGCTTATCGTTGACGTTGCGACAGGCGAAGCTGTCCTACCTGAAAGTAAACCCACTGATAAGAATCCTGCTGCCGTTGCGCTTGGTAGGCTTGGAGGATTAAAAGGCGGGAAAGCCAGGGCTGAGAAATTAAGTAAAGAAAAAAGAAAAGAGATAGCTCAAAAAGCTGCCACAGCTAGATGGTCTAAAAAACACGTTTGAATTTAACAATATTGCCTTGAGCTTTAAGTTTTGGCAGATTTGATTCCTCCTCAATAGAAAAGAATTTTTTTGGCAAACTTATCAGCTCTTCTAGGTCATTAGCAGTAAGCGCTAAATCGCTAAGAATTTGGTCTTTAGTTTTAATGGAATTTTCTAATAAAACAATAAAAGCATTACTAAGCATTTTAGGCTTTTCTACAGGCAAATCATCTAATGGCTCAAACTCTCTCCAACCTCTACGATTTCTATTAATCCAAAGTCTTTTAGCTTCTTCATCATCAATTAATTCTAATTGCTTTGCTCTTGAAATCATTGCAGCTATTGATATTTTCCATTTAGCCTTTAATGAGCGAAAACTATCAAGCGAAATACCCCATAATTCATTAACAAAGCTTTGACCGGGTAATAAAAATGCTGCGCTAAAATGATGGGCTTGTTCTTCGATAAGTTTAAAATCTGATCTTTTATTGAGAAAAATTTTATCGACAGAAGGATGCATAATAATATGGCCTAACTCATGACCTGCATCGAATCTGCTTCTTACTAAAATATTTTTATCCGATCCTAAAAATATATAAGGAGTATCATTATCTAATTCAGAAAAAGCATCAAGAGTGTCTGCCTCTAAACTTCCGCAAGAAACAAATACTCCATTTGATTCAAGTATCTTTATTACATCTGCGATTGGGGCGCGTCCTAAATTCCAATAATCTCTGAGTTGTTCAGCGTAACTTTCAATCATGCTCTTAGTTATTTTTCTAAAATCTTTTGGAATATCTAGTTTTGGAAAATTAATTTTTGGAAAATCAAGATATTCTTTCAAGTATAAAGTAGTTTCTTTTAGCCATTCAAATCTACGTTCAGCACGTTTCCGTGCGCTTTTTGTTGCGGAACTCATCGATCGATAAAATATACGCGCCGAATTATTTATAACTGGGTTTGGCTTTAAAAAAAAGCTAATAGGCAAGTTTAACTTCTCGGACATATTCCTTAGAATTTCTGGACTTGGAGCATGAGTTCCTTTTTCATAATGAGATATTGCAGCTTTACTAACTTGAATTAAATCAGCTAATGCCGTGAGAGATAATTCTCTTGCCTCTCTAGCTTGCAGGAGCCTTTCAGCTATAAATCCATTTGTTGCAGTAGTCATTTTCTTTCCTCCTCTTCAGTCATTACTATATAACGTTCTTTCGGTTTAGGTTGTCGATCAATATCGTATGATTTTTCATCATTAGCACTTTGTTTTTGAGAAAGCAATGTTTGTGATTCCATTATATCTATGAGATCAACAGGTTCTTCTGCCCACTTATGCTTGATTGGATCAGGAAAGCCTATTCTTAAAAAACCTAATTCATCTTGCTTAAAAGGGTTATGTTCATGAATTATAATTCCATAGATTGATGTATTTTTAGGCTCAGAAATAATTTGGAATAATGGCATTTGCAACAAATGCTGATTAATTTCAGAATACTGTTTGCGAAAATCACTTTTAGCTGGAAGTTGGCTTTTCCCAGATGTTTTTGAAATGGTGAAAGCAAATCTACCGCATTTAATTAAAGTATATTCAGTGTTTTTAACAATGTTTTGCTCAATTGTAGTTTTTAGACCACAATCTAAAGCGATTTCTCGTGCTTTTTTCTCAAACTTAGCTCTGCGAGTATGCGGCAATATATATTTTTTTTCCGAGTCGTCGTAACTACTATCCGAATATATTGCCCCATATGCATCTCTGTATACCCAGTTTGCTATTTCAATAAGTTGACTCACAAAAACAGGCGATAAATCATTTATAAGCATATTACGCAAAGATTCATTCACAGTTAACTCCCTTATCGTTTTTAGTTTGTTGCACATTATCAATTATTTTGTTAAGTTTCAAGCATTATTTATACAAAATAGTTAAGTTAAAATGAATAAATGCTTGACCGAAAAAGCATTATTGTTTATTATGAACATTATGAACAAATTATCTCTTAAGAAACGCGCACAAATTCTTTCTTGCTTAATCGAAGGCAATAGCTTGCGTGCTACAAGCCGCATGACGGATGTTGCTTTCAATACAGTTTTAAAGTTCATTAGCGACATCGGGCAAGCTTGTGCAGAATATCAAGAACAAGCTTTACGTAACTTACCATGCAAACGCATACAAGTAGATGAGATATGGGCTTTTTGCTATGCCAAGCAGAAGAACGCACTTAAAGCTAAGAATCCTGTTGATGGCGCTGGCGATATTTGGACGTGGACAGCTATTTGTGCTGATACTAAATTAATTCCTTGCTGGATGGTTGGCGGTCGTGATGCTGCCGCAGCACAAGAGTTTATAAGCGATTTAGCAAGCCGTTTAAAGAACAAAATACAATTAACCAGTGATGGCCACAAAGCCTATTTAGAGGCTGTAGATAGTGCGTTTGGCGGCTCAATAGATTACGCTATGCTGATTAAGATTTATGGCGCAACCAGCGAAGGTCAAAAACGCTATAGCCCTTCTGAATGTCTTGGCATAGAAAAAAGAAATATATCAGGCAACCCTGAAATAGAACATATTTCTACTAGCTATGTTGAACGTCAAAACTTAACCATGCGTATGTCGATGCGCCGCTTCACTCGTTTAACCAATGGATTTTCAAAGAAGGCTGAAAATCACGCGCATTCTGTTGCGCTGCATTTCATGTATTATAACTTTGGACGGATTCATAAAACATTGCGGGTTACGCCAGCCATGGAAGCAGGAATAGCCGATCATGTATGGAGCTTAGAAGAAATGGCAGCGCTAATGGATGTAAACGAAGCACCAAAAAAGCGCGGAACTTATAAGAAAAATTCAAACTGAGTCACTACCTTATTTTCAATTTCCTCAACAATAGTTTTAATACCTAAGTTGCGCATCAAATTAGTAATAGACGAGACAATAGCCGCACTTCTTAAATCAGTTACTACCAGTTTTGTAAAGGATCCGTCAATCTTAATGCCTGCTACATTTAACTGACTTAAATAATTAAGACTGGAAAAACCTGATCCAAAGTCATCCAACAATACAGATATACCTAACTTTTTCAATCCCTCAATATTTTTATGAATACTTTCAAAATTACTAATTAATACATTTTCTGTTAACTCTAAATATAAATCTGAGGGGTTTAGCCCAATATTTTTTAATATATCCGTTACAGATTGCACAAAATTTTCTTTTATAAATTGTGTGGGGGAAATATTCACTGAAACTTTTAAACCAGGCAAACCTTGCTGTTGCAGCCTATAAACTTGCTGGCAAGCATTCGTTAGCACCCATTCATTAATAGCGACAATGTTGCCAAATTCTTCCACAAAAGGAATAAAACTTTTTGGCAAGAGTAAGCCTCTGGTGGGGTGGTGCCAGCGAATAAGGGCTTCAATAAAATTAACGGCGCCCGTTTGAAGGTCGATAACGGGTTGATAATAAATGTCAAACTCATTTTTAATAAAAGAAAGCCGCAAATCACGTTCAAGATTGAGATGGTTGGTGGCAGATGCATATAAATCACTGACATAAAATTGATAAGCATTCTTGCCGCTCTTCTTTACGCAGTACATAGCTAAATCTGCATTTTTAAGCAAAGTATCTTTGGCCATGCCATCCTTGGGATAGATGCTAATACCTATGCTCACAGAAACTATATATTCTTTTTCATTAAGAACAAATGGCTCAGCCATTATTTTTATTATTTTATCTGTAATAGCTATAATTTCTTCTCGGCTAGTGATATTTCCTAATAAAATAGCAAATTCGTCTCCGCCAAAACGCGCAATGATATCAGATTTGCGCAGGCATTCTTTTAATCTTGCAGATACCAGGGACAACATGATATCGCCAAATTCATGCCCTAAGGTATCGTTTATTTTTTTGAATTCGTCAATATCTAAAAATAGGATAGCAAATATTTCAGCTTTTTGTTCGGCGTACTTAAGTATTTGTTCGAGCTGAAAATCAAAATGAGTTCGATTAAGCAATCCTGTTAAAGGATCATGATTAGCCAGATAATTCAAATTTTCTTCAATTTGTTTGCGTTCTGTAATATCACTAATGAGAGAAAAACAGCCTTTAAATTCGCTGTTAAAGGTATAAGGAACCAGTGTAACATTGGTATTGCGCAATCCCTGTTGATAATGATGAAGTTCCATATCAAAATTAATGGATTGCCCTAAAAAAGCTTTATTCCAATAGCTTTTAAATAGACTATAAGCGTCTTTCCCAAACAATGTTTCAATTTTCATCTTGCTAATACTGGCATCAATGCCATGGAACCAGGTTTCATACGTTTTATTGTAAAACTGGATGATTTCATTCTCATCAATAAAACTAATTAATACCGGTAAGGCGTCCGTAATTAGTTTTATATATTCATCTTTTTCATGAATCGTACGTGCTGCCTGTTCTCTAATGTTTATTTGTTCCTGCTCGCTTTTTTTCAATTCGTTATAGGACCTTAATAGCGTAATAATCAGCGTATTTAATTTATTTGACGTAAGTTCCGTTTTTTCCTTGTAATCATTGATGTCATAGTGAGTGATGATTTTATTTTCTGGCGCCAAACCAGGTTGTCCGGTGCGTAACACAATTCTGACTAGATGATTGTTCAGTTCTTCGCGGATAAATTTAACAAATTTCAGGCCAGAATCATCTTCTTCCATGACTACATCAAGCATAATAACGGCAATATCAGGATTATCCTGCATAATCTTTTTTGCTTCTTCAATAGTATAAGCCTGTAGAAAAGCTAATTTCTTATTCTCAAAGACAAGATCACGCAATACTAATTTAGTGACATCATGAATTGATCTATCATCGTCAACGATAAAAATTTTCCAAGGGTCGTTAGCAATATTTAAATTTTCATCTTTAGTATCATTAAAAGCATTCATTTTAATTATGTTCCTGCAAAAGTAATGACATTTTTGGGAAATAGCATGATAAAACAAGCGCCCTGTCCCGTGGGGGAATCAACACATTCAATACTGCCCTTCATAATCTGAGTGATTTTATTATAGGCAACAAAAAGGCCTAAACCAACGCCACCTTTGGCGCGCGAGGTAGTAAAAAATGGTTCAAAGATTTTTTTGCGCAATTCCGGCAGAATACCTTTTCCATCATCCGAATAGGTAATGAGAATTTCATTATCGATAGCCTTTACATCAACCGTGATCTTGCCGCCTGAATTCAATTCATACGCATGCATAATGGAATTTTTTATTAAAATAGTAATCGTCTGGAATAATATACCGGGATAGTTATCCACTTCTAAATCAGCAGGGCAATTTAGCGTGACCGAGAGATTACCCTGTTTTAAAAGCGGTTGAATAGAAAGTAAAATTTCTTTCATATAGTCTAAAAGCTTAATGTTTCTGCTGGCTTCAGTGACATTATCGATGGAGGTTTGTTTGAAGCTGGCAATAAGTTCTGCGGCACGGTTAAGATTTATTTCAACAATTTTGGAAGTTTCTTTTGATGTCTCTAAGAAGGTCACTAATTCGTCTGGCTGTAATGGACTCTCTTTTAATTGCTGAGCAATTTCATCCAGTTTGTTATTGAAATAAGTAATCGCTGTGATGCTGATGCCAAGCGGTGTATTTACTTCGTGCGCAATGCCCGCCACCATGCCGCCAAGAGAAGCTAATTTTTCGGCTTCAATTAATTTTTGCTGCGTTTTCTTTAATTCTTCTAATGTTTTTGATAATTCATTATTTGAGGCCGCTAATTTTTCGGTGCGGTCTAAAACACGTTGTTCCAGGTTTTTATTAATTTCATTTAAGTCATCACGCGCTTTTTGCAAGCCATTACGCGCATTGTCAAGACCAATGGCTGCGTCTTTTATTTCATCCTGCATCTTATTAAATTCATGCGCCATATCGCCAATTTCATCGCGCGAATTAATATTGACGGGGGTAATAGTGATTTTTGCATGCGCGGCTTCTAATTGGCCTTTACCTAAAGCATGCATGGCTTTTGAAAAATCTCTTAAAGTGCCGCCTACCAGGCGTTTAGCGGCAGTAGAAATTTCTTCAGCGGCATTCGCAATCATGCCAGGTAAAATAAATCCAATGGTTAAGGTTAATAACGCGACAATGACAAATATATCTTCCAGAATAACAATAAGCTGAGCATGTTCTTTACTAATCGAATTAACGGCAATCAGGTAACCGGATGCGTCAAGAATTAATACGCAGACAAACGTACCGGATAATTTCAGATGCAATGATCGGGGTATGAGAGACAGCCCCTGTTTGCGACGATCGGATATTTTGCGCCAGAAATAAAATATCAGCCCTATAAAAGCAAACGCGATACCGGCAATCATAGTCGATAAACCAAACTGCTGGAAGCCAAAAATAGTAGCCAGTAGCCAGACAGCGGCCGCTATTAATCCTAACGCAATGGTACCGCGCGGAGCGCGATATAAGCGCGGTAAATGGGGCGCATCGCGCCGCAGTAACCACACCGCAATAATGGCGAAAACCAGGCAAAGTATATATTCAAAACTAACAGCGGCCAGAAACCAATTGGGAGCATTAATCCAGATAACAACAATAGCAGCACCCGCAGTAATCAGCAGAGAAACCCACGGAACATTATCTTGTGTGCGCCAGGCAAAGAATTTTGGCATTAAGCCATCTTCGGCAATCTGCGCCAGTGTGCGTGGAGAATTATTCAGCGCTGCAAAACAATTAACGATTGAAATAGTCAGGAAAAATATAGCTGCAACAATATGCGCTAATGAACCAAAGAGTGGAGAAAAAGTAGGGCTGATAGGCGTTACTGCTTCAATGAGCGGATGAGGCCCCAATGTGCCTAACCAGATAATCGGCACAATAACATAAAATAAACCGGTTAACAGTGCGCCAAAATACATAGCCTTAGGTATATTTTTTGCGGGATCTTTAGTTGCCGATACATAAGCAAGCGTTGTTTCATAAGAAGGTATCGCATAAGCAAGATAGAATATGCCTGCCATTACACTGGTAAATTGACCAAAAGTACCACCGAAGGTAGTGTTTAAAGAGAGTTGCGCGACTTGTGACCAATGCACATGCCCCGTGAAAACAGGAATTAATACCGATAAAATACTTAATAAGATCGCTATCAAAGCAAAGGGAATCATCAAGCGGGAAACCAGCTTCATACCTTTCAAGCTGAATAACGTACAAGCAATAATAATGAAGGTCGCTATCATCGGAACAGAAAGCGCAAGCGCAGGCAATAGTTGTTTAACCATTGTTCCTACTAAGGTGGCTGCAAAACTACTGCCTGAAAACCAGGCCCACCAATAAAAAGTACCCGCAAGATTACTGATAATAGGATTATAAGGACGAAAAGCATCCGTCACAACGCCGCAAATACCGCCTTCTTTATGGGGGTAGAGTAAGACTAATTCAATAAAACAGGGGATTGCTAACGCACTGATAATAACACACGCTAGCATTAATCCTATGGCTGCCGTGCCTTGCGCAGCAATCATAGGACTTAGAATAAAAACAATAGGCGCGCTGCCTGCCAACGAAATAGCGCATAACCCTGCCAATCCAAGCGTACGCTTTTTCGCTGATTTAACAGCCACCTGAGC
>JBEPVU010000003.1:0-21082 GCA_041690855.1 Gammaproteobacteria bacterium
CTTTTTATGATTAAAGTGACATTATTTCAATTTCTAACTGCAGATTCTAGGATTATACAGACTATCACTGTTGTCCACTCGATACTGGTTTTGTGGGGACCGGGGTCGCAGGTTTCGTTGGTTTTCCCCGCGGGTGCGAGTAGCTGTATAATCAGCATCACGCAGGCCCACTTTAATCCCAAGGGCTTTATCACTATTGTTCACTGGATCAACATGTGTCCCGATAATGCCTTTTGGCCTTAATCCGCTTGCCTTTGCGCAGACCATCCACCAGACGGGGATTTTAGAGCCATTAGTCGTCAGAGAGCAGGAGAGCAGTGGCAGATAAATCGGATTCTATGAAATCGCTGCAAACGGTGCTGGCGGGCAGTCCAACAGGTGGGTTTGAGTACTTTTCGAAAAACAGTACTTATTGGCCTATCATGCTATCCATGAGCGGTAAGGAATAATCTACGCAGCAGGGCCGTTCAGGAACACAATAAGCAACCTAAGTCGGCTAGCGATCCAAAATAGATAGCAGTATTGAACTCATAAACTGCTTAGCTGGAAAAATATTTAAGCGATCAATTGGGTTATTCGGTTAAACTAACATTAATCGAAAATCAAGCGAGTTATTTGCGAATTCATTTTGTAACTTGGAATACTTGTAAACTACCTTGTGAAAATTAGGTTATCAAGCCGATTGAGACTCTGCTAACATTGGCCGAAGTCGAATCATTAACTAAAATGTACGAAGTTGAAGTAATAAACCAATCACCTTATAGTCCAGCTCTGAATTATTTTAATGTTCTGCGCAGAACAATTTCACCTCGTCATTCTTGGACGACATTTTTTATTCTCATTTCTGCTTATATCCATAATCAGAAATGATACCCTTCATAAAGTAATATAAATAACGTTTTACATTTTTTATATTATTATTTATAATAAAATTATTAATTCGACCGTAGTTATAAAGGAACACACGCATGTCAGGCCAAGTATTACTTTCTGTAGATAAAGAATACCTAAGCTTTTTAAGCGAGGTTAAAGAACAAATCCAGCGGACACGCATTCGAGCTGCCTTGGCTGCCAGCGGGGAAATGCTACAACTCTATTGGCAAATAGGACACGAAATTATCGAACGTCAAAAAACGACTCGTTGGGGAAGTAAGCTCATCGAGCAACTTGCCAACGATTTACAGAATGCCTTTCCTGGCGCTGAAGGGTATTCTGTTCGCAATATTAAATATATGCGGACGTTTGCCCAAAATTTCCCTCAGTTTGCAATTGGGCAACGACCCGTTGCCCAATTAGTCTATCAGTTGCCGTGGGGACAGATCATTATACTGATGCAAAAGGCCAAAGAGTCTCGTGCTAGAGAATGGTATATCGCTAAAACGTTGGAGAACGGTTGGTCACGTGACCTCTTGGCCATCCAAATTGACAGTAAGCTTTATGAGCGGCAGGGAAGGGCAGAGGGCAAGACCCATAATTTTGTAGCACGTCTACCACACCCACAATCTGACCTCGCAGAAAATACCTTGAAAAACCCTTATTTATTTAATTTCATATCAGCGGATGATACTGCCCATGAAAAAGAAATTGAGAATGACCTTGTTAAACATATTACGCAATTTTTGCTCGAATTAGGCAAGGGCTTCGCTTATATGGGTCGTCAATATCCTTTAACAGTTGGTGATGATACTTTTTATATTGATCTTTTGTTTTACCATGTTGATCTACATTGTTACGTAGTGATCGAACTCAAGGCTGGTAAGTTTATGCCGGAGTATGCAGGCAAGCTCAATTTTTATTTGTCCGCTGTTGATGACCTTCTAAAAAAGCCACAAGATAATCCTTCCATTGGAATTCTGATGTGCCGCAGCAAAAACAAGACCCAAGCCGAATATGCTCTTAAAGATATCAATAAACCTATGGGCGTGAGTGAGTATCAATTATTAGAGTCTTTGCCTAAAAAACTTGGAAAAAGTTTACCTAGTATTAAAGAGCTAGAAGCAGAGTTAATGACAACAAAGAAGAAAATATCCCATCCTAAATTAAAATTTAGATCTAAAGCTAAATCACGTAAGGATAAAAAATAGCTATGGGTAGAATCGGCGTTACGTATGAACAATATCAAGAAGCGGCTAATCAAGTATTAATGACCGGCCAATTCCCAACAATTGAGAAAGTCCGCTTAGTATTGGGTGTAGGTAGCAACACCACCTTAAATTCGCATATGAATCGTTGGAAAGATGAATTTATTAAAAATCACTTGGCCGGTACAAAAGCAACTGCAATTCCTGATCCGCTGCAGCGGGTGGTGAATGAAATATGGGAAACTTTACGGACTGAATCAAAAGCAGAAAGTGAACGTATACAAGTGGAAGCCCAAGAAGCCATTAAAGCAGCGCACCAGACGCAAGAGGGAGCAGAACAGAAAGCAAGCTTGCTGCAGGAACAAATCGATAAAATAAGTTTGGATCTTAATCATGCACACGCTAATTTTAAAATGCTGCAAGATGAATGGGTTGAAACACGTAAGCATTGTGCGGTGGCAGAAGAATGCGCACGAGCAAGTGAACGTAAAGAAAAGGCCTTACGAGAAGAAACTCTTAAACGCCTGGTGGAATTAGAACACACGCACCAAGAGAACATTAAACAATTAGAACATCAGTTTAAGGCGCGTGAACAGCAATATCAACATGAAAATAGTTACTATAAATCGACTTTAGAAGAGCAACGTCAAAAATATATGGTCGAATTGGATCATTATAAAATTGCAAAAACAAACGCTGAAAAAGCGCAACTCAAAGCGCAAACTGAATTGAATCAACAAGTAGAACGTTATAAAGAATTATCCGAACGTCATAAAATGGTTGATCTTGATTTGACGCTGGCACGACAGCATCAGCAAGAAGCTGAAAAAGCATTGATTGCCAGCCAGACTGAAATACAATTAAAAAACAATATGATTCAGGAATACCAGCAAAAGATTGAAGCAATGACGGAGCAAATAGGTCAGCTCAAAGCGCAAAAGCGTACTGGGTGTTAATGTGAATAATTAAAAAGAATGGCTATGAATAAATACACGTTAGTAGTTAACGAAAAATAAGCGAGTATTATTTCTTTAGCTCTGAATATTTATTCAAGAAAGCGGTCAACTGGATTGGGTATTCAGCATGATATGCTGGAAACAGGCAAAAAATCTGTCAGCACCAACCCGACTGATGCAGAAATACAACACAAGCTTCATTTGATAAGTTTCGCATCTACTACATATTCCCCAATATAGCACGACATTATCCCATCCTATCGGACTGATATGAGCCAAGGATGACCTGCATCAAGTCATTCGACATCAGCTTGCTTAGGAGCGCACACCTACTGGTGATCTTACGGTTGATTCTGATAAGCCAAGACAATATGGCCGCAGCCACTTGCCAAAATAGAACGTTTAGAGCCGGAGTCGTTTAGTGATGAAATTTGAATCACGGATTACTAATTTTAATATTTGTGAATTTCCAAGGTGCCACAAAATACTTCAACCATTGGGCAGGTAAGTTTTTTTGCCGGTACCCAATCTTTCACGAAAAGTATTAAAGGCCCTTCAATCCCCTGAGTCACCTATCGCTGATGCTCTGTTGGAGTAGCAGTAACGTTGCCGGAAAACTAATAGGGGGAAAAGAGGGTATAAAGTTTGTAACGATGGCCAGCTAATTATTAGCCTTAACTTAAAACCATTTTGTAAGCATTGCTGGCACTATTCCAAATCCCCTACTCACCGTTTAATTTAGCCTGTAGACATCATGCAAAATATAATGTAACATTGTGTAACATTACAAATCGTTACAAATTAATATTATATTTGTTATAGGTAATTCCTTTATGAGTAAAAAAGAGCAAGTGACCTACCAGGTCGTGGCCAGAGTAGCGAATGAACTGAAAGGGCAGGCTATTACGCCTACCGTTCGAGCCATCAGAGAACGTATTGGGTTTGGTTCAAACTCAACCGTGTTGGAATATTTGCGCCGTTGGGAGGCGGATGAGGTAATGGCCGCAACCGTTACAGAAGGGTTATCGGATGGATTTAAGCAAGCCATTAATGCTGAGTTTGGTCGCTTGATGCAGGCTACGCGGGAAAAGTTGGAAGCGCAGTTGGCCAAAGAAAAACAACATACGAAAGAAGCCAATGAGCTACTGGCAGAAGCGGAAAATAAAATAAGCGATTTGGAAGCTCGATTAGAGCTAGAAAAAACACAAGCCGCGGAGGCTATTTTAAGGCTTGAAAAACAATTGGCAGCTGCCAATGAACTAAACGCAGAATTGCAACGTCAAAATGAAAAGCTTGAATTACAATGGAAAGAATCCATCACAGCGCAAGAAGCCGCACGAACAGAAGCGGCTAAAGCACAAATGCAAGTAGAACGAGCTGATAAAGCGGCTGAAAAAGCTGAAAAACAATTGACGGACGTACAAAAAGAATTTACGCAATTGCAACAAGTACTTCAACAATCCAAAATTAATGAAGCAGTGGCCAAAACCCGAGTGGAAGAATTAGAAAAACAAGTAAAACGAAGCCAATAAGTTTTATAAAATTTTATTATAAAGAGGAGTATGACAATGAATATTTATCATGCCTGTGGTTATCCCTTACTGATGGAAAGCCTTAAACAAGGCAGTCAATTTATCACGGAATTTTTTGATCCCCAGAGTAAAGATCATGCACAAAAAGTCACCCAATGTCCTTATTGCCAGCAACCCCTCGGCAAAAGCATTGCCTGGGAACCAGCCGTTTTGACAACGATGGGTTTGACGCCTGCTCAAATTTTCTGATGACTGTCTATGTCCATTAAAGCGTTAATGAACCAGGCAGTAAAGAAAAACCTGCCCATTGATTTACTGCAGCGTGGCCGTTATCAACCTCGCCAAGAATTTGACCCTGATGCTTTGCAGGAATTGGCTAATTCCATCCTAGCAATTGGGATTGTCAATGAGTTGATTGTTCGTGCTATCGCTGCCGGCCACTATGAAATTATTGGTGGTGAGCGCCGTTGGCGAGCCGCTCAATTGGCGGGGTTGCATGAAGTCCCATGTAAAATTGTCCAAGCGACTGATGAACAGACCCTACAAATTGCATTGATTGATAATCTTGCGCGGGAGAATTTAAGTCCTATTGAAGAAGCGCGGGGTATTCAACGTTTAATAGATGACTTTCAGTATGACATGAAAGAACTGGTTGATATTATCGGTAAACCGCGTCCTACCTTGGCTAATTTGCTACGCTTATTAGAACTGCATCACGATGTGCAAACCTTAATCCTCAAAAATAAACTGAGTGAATCGCATGGCAAAATATTATTAACACTGCCGAAAGAAAAGCAGTACTATTATGCTAAAACTGCGCTTGCAAAAGCGTGGTCAACCCGTGAGCTAGATACTATTATCAAGCATGATTTAAAAAAGCCGTCATCTTCATTGCCGACAAAATCATCCGGTGTTCATATCGAGCGCTTAGAGCGCCAATTATCGGATTACTTAGCGGCTGCCGTTAAGATTCAAACCACGGGAAAGGCAAAAGGGTTTATGAAAATACCGTATAATAGTTTAGATGAGTTAGAAGGTATTTTAGCGCGCATAGGTTGGAAAGAGGAAGTGTAATATTAGCTTATTACCAGAATATAAAAATTAGTATCCTTTAATTTAGCCAAGCAATTTGAGTAAGTATTATGAGCCAAGACTTTAACTATCAGTTTGAAAAGCCAATCAATTGTTTAAGTGAAGATAAATTAAATAGAAAAAATTTTGCAATAAGCCTCGCGGAGGGAATTAAAATATGGAAGCATAGTGAAAGTTATATCATTTCATTATATGGAGAGTGGGGCAGTGGTAAAACCTCTATCAAAAATATGATGATTGCTCATATTGAAAAAAAATTAAAAGGAGAAATTTTATATACGAATTTTAATCCTTGGCAATGGTCTGGCCAAAATGTAGTTGCGCAAGAATTTTTGAATGAGATATGTAAATTATTAGGTAAAAAGGCGAAAGGAGGAAAAAAAGTAGCAAGACTTATAAGAAAATATAGTATCTATTCAAAAATAGCTAACACCTTTTTGTTAGGAATTAAAAGAGGGCTTTTATGGCTAATCGGTATACCAATTATAGGCCTTAATGTATTTTCAAGCATCATTAATCAACTCCTACCGCATTCTATTATCTATATAATTGATACTTTTTTTATACTAACGCTTTTGATTGGATTAACCGATTTTGGTGCTAACTTGCTAGAAAAAGCGGGCAATTTATTAGATTATTCTGATGTGGATTTAGAGGATATTAAAAAAGAGATAAGCAATGCGTTAGAAAAGCTAGGGAAACCCATTTTAATAATAATAGATGATATAGATCGCCTCTATAATGAAAGTGAGATACGCTATTTAATACAACTGATAAAGTCAAATTTAGATTTTCCTAATATTGTTTATCTGATTTTATGCCAAAAAGATGTTATAGAAAAAAGCTTAAAAACAACTGCAATTGATGGTAAAGAATTTCTTGAAAAGATAATTTCTTTAAGTTTTGATGTGCCAAGACCTAATCAAGCAAAAATAGATGAATTATTTTTTGATGATTTACAAGATCTTATTAATCATGATGAACATTTGGCAGCGCAATTTGACTGGCATCGCTGGAATAAAATATATAATAGTGGTTTAAGAAATCTTTTAAAAAATTTACGAAAAGTTAATCGTTATATGTTGAGTTTAAATTTTCATCTTCGATTATTTAAAGGTGAGAAAGCTTATAATATTAATCCTGTTGACTTATGTATATTGGAAGCAATTCGTACTTTTGAGTATAAAGCATACGATATAATTAGCCGTTCTAAATATCCTTTGGCTCAAACATTTGGATCTGACAAAGCGTATATTAAAGATAGTACCAAAGCCTGTATTGAAGAAATTTTAGAGGTTACATCTGATAAATATCGTGATGACATCAAAAATATTCTTGAATATTTATTTCCAAAAGTCAAAGAGGCTTACAGTAATTATGGAATTAGCGATCATCAATACATTGGATGGAATAAAGCTATGAATGTTTGCCATCCTGACTGGTTTGATAGCTATTTTAGGATGTCTTTAGAACAACAGACTATCTCTCAGTCTGAGTTGATATATACAATTGAACTATTAGAGCATAATGATAAATTTTTTAATAAGTTACAAGAATTTAAAGAACGCGGATTGATGTATGAATTCTTAAACAAATTAAATTTGAATATAGAGAGGATAGAAAAAAAATACACACTTCATTTTATAAAGGCGCTATTTAATTTTTGTGCAGAGTGTTCAATTTCACAGCGTGAAGTAATAATGGCAACTGTCATTATAAGCAATTACTTAAAAAAATTAGATGATTCAGAATATTGTGGAAAAATATTAATACAATTGCTTGAAGATTCAAAAGATGTATCATTACCTTTATTCCTTAGGGAAAAATTAATTCAAAATGATGGCCAACGAAAAAGTGCTATTGATGATTTGTTAGAGGAAAGCCATAGGATAAATTATGAAAATAATATTTTCATACGTGTACAGAAATATACTAATGATATCCTGTCTAATGTTGATAAATATTTTAATAGTAAAAATTTAGCTTATATTTTTATACAATGGGAAGAAATGGTAGGTTTTGATAAAATAAAAGAATATTTTAAAAGATTAATTAGCATACCCAATGGAATTTTTGTATTACTTAAAGTATTCACTACAGATTATTATCATCAGCATGAAGATAGGATTCAAGAGGGAGTACATATTTATATTAAGGAAATTAAAAAATATATATCTCTTGATGAATTATTCGATAAACTTAATGCTATTGACAAACAATTTTTGGATAAATCAAAACTTACACTATTAAATTTATGGTTGCAGGCATTAGAAGAAAAAGTTAATGAAAGAAATATAAAATAGTCTCATCAATCTTATGAATCAGAATTTACCTTTATTACAATTAAGTGAAATGTTATTGCCAACTCATTTGGATGGTTCACAGGGCATTAATCGAGACCTACGCAATCCCTGCTTAATTTCAGCACAAAATGATGTTCTAGCAATTAATTGTTGGTTAGCCGAATATAAGCATACCGAGACGACTTATCGTAATTATCGTCGAGAAGCAGAACGGCTTTTGTTATGGGCAGTCGTGGCCAACAATAAACCTTTATCCAGCTTAACACGAGAAGATATATTAAATTACAGTCTTTTTTTGAATGATCCCCAACCGGCAGATTATTGGTGCGGACCTAAGAAAGCAAGAAACGGAAAACGTTGGACGAACGGCTGGAAGCCATTTGAAGGTCCAGTAGGGGAGCGGTCAAAAGGTACTATTTTTGCGAGTTTAAATTCTTTATTTAATTATTTAGTCGATACTCAATATTTAGCCTCGAATCCTATCGCTTCAGTCCGGCGCCAGATTAAATACCAGCACAGTTTTGAAGAACATAAAACCAGTGCATTGCAGCGAGTGTTTGATTTTGATCAAAGTAAAGTAATTTATGAAGCATTGAACGAAATGCCAGAATTAAGCGGGGAAGATAAATGGTATAAGGAGCGTCTGCGCTTTATGATGGATTTATTTTATTTTGCGTGTCCGCGAGTGGATGAAGTCAAAATACATACCATGAGCGCTTTTTATAAAGTGTATGATCCAAAAGCCGGTAAAGATCGCTGGTGGTTAGCGATAAGAGGAAAAGGCAACAAATTAGTCCGAAAACCTGTTAACCGATCTCTATTAGCAGCGTTAATTCGTTATCGTCGTTTTTTAAAGTTAAGTGATCTACCAGAACTAAATGAAACTGAACCCTTAATTCGTTCGCAAGAAACAGGTAAAGCAATTAGTGCCAGGCGCATTAATCAAATTATGAAAGCATTATTTGAGAGAGCGGCACAAAAATTAGACAGCACTCAACCGGATAAAGCTAATCATTTGCGGAAAGGATCACCGCATTGGTTACGGCACACCTCACTTTCTATGCAAGATGAAGCCGATATTAAAGAAAAACACCGGCAAGATAATGCTGGCCATGCCAATATACAAACGGCCAAAATTTATAATCATAGCTATGATCGAGGAAGGCACGAGGAAATGGAAAAATTAATGCGGCCTCATGAGTTAGAATCTAGGCACGGTCAAGAAATAATTAATCCATGATTTTGATAGAGATAAATTTCTTACAAAATACCATCTTGCATATTAAAGAAAAGACTAACCTAGCTTAACGAATCGTTCAGCTCAATTTTCTAATATATACTGAAAATCGTTCCACCAGAAATTATGCCAACTTTATGGCCCCCATTTCTTAGTTAACTTGCGGAATTTTTTTTTGGGGTGAGTTTTAGTTTTCCTAGGTATGGAGAGGGGTATATTTGTATTATAGGAGCCTGTAATATAAAATTACAGGCTCCTATGCTATATAAGGCCATCACCATCCAAATGAGTACCTATTCTAAAGTCTATAACCAATACCAGAAATGGTTAACAGAAAATACGGTTTTTGCTGTCCATACAACCGAAGCTTATTTGAGGATCATCAAAAATTTTATTCTATATTTGGAAGGTTCAAATTTGATGCGGTTAAATGATGTGGATAAAGATATTGTCGTTCGATTTAGTCATTTTAATTCGAGCAAGAAGCGTTATGCACCTGCTTCGATTAATTTACGTTTGGCGGCTTTAAATTGCTTTTTCAGCTGGACATACGAGAAAGAGTATAGCCGTGAGAACCCTCTAATCAACTATAAACGTTCAAAAATAGTTCCTAAGCCACTTTCTACAACAGAAAAGGGAAAAAATAATTCTACATCGGTTATCTTGTTGCCCTTTGAGCAAGAACAACTGATTAAGCATGGAATTGATGATAGTTTCGTGGCTGTACGCAATAAATGTATTGTGTTAACCATACTGGCCAGTGCGTTGTTCATAGAAGAAGTCATCGATTTAACACCTGAATTCCTCGATTTAAAAAGAGGTTATATAGACATTGCCGGAGAGGACAAGCGTGAAAGAAGAATTTCCATTGACTTGGCCATCTGTCAGGAAGCTTGCCAGGCTTGGCTTGCTATACGAAAAAAAGCACTCGCTGATATCAAACTACCGTACCTATTTTTTACAGAACAGCTGCAACCACTGACCAGAAGAAGATTGTATAAAATAGTCTCTGATTACGTGTTAGAGGCAGGCATTCAATCAAAGCGCAGCGGTCCAGAAGTTTTAAGACTCACTGCCATTTGTAATATGTTGGAGAAATATTCCATTCAAGATGTTCAACTATATTCAGGACTTAAAACCCTTAACCAACTGGGGAAATATCAGCAATTGATTACTTTAATTGTTTAACTAGTTGTTTTTATGAGATAAAATCCGGTTATACACAATTCCTTTGGATAACCATGTGGATAATTGTATTCAATGATTATTTTAAAGCGTATTTTAAAGAGTTTAACATTAAATTGTTTGAAATTTGTACAGGCCTTCTTCATCAAAATTATCAATTATGAAAAAAGAATTTCTAGATGCACTGAATCTTATATTTAGCGGTCTTACTGCTGTTGGGACTGTAGGAGCGGTAGCGTTAGCATTATATTTCTCACGCCAAGATTCTGAACCAAAGCTAAAAATCACTGCTAGATATTATCGTACATATCTGCACTCAATGGACTATATTATTGTTATTGGCACTAATATTGGGAAGCAGAGTGTATCTATTCTGAGATATCGTTGGTATAGAGGTTTTTTAAAGAAGAAAGTGGCTTATCAAAATGCAACTCGAAATATTATGGATGCCTCATTTGCACCAGGCGAACAAATTAAGGAAAATCTTCCACTAAACGACTTTCTTATTGATGCTAACCCTTTATTTCCTATTTCAACCTCAAAGTCTATCGCAAAAATTCAACTTCACTTTTTGAAAATTAAAGTTGAACTTACAACTGGCCACACTTTTAAAGCTAAAATACATAGTAGCTTAAATCAAAAGATTTTAGATAGATATTTTAGTGATGGTTTAGTCAATAATATAAATAAAGAGAATAAATAAGAAATTAATTCAACTATTTTTGTATAAAATTTAAAATATGTTAGAAATTTTTATTGCATTTACCGCTTTTATTTTAGCTTTTTATCAATTTGCTAAACCTATTACTTATTTTCGCTTAAACCTTGGTTTTATAAATCAATCATGGGTTGTAAATATTATTATCATAACAGGGTTGATTGCAATTATTGCTTCATTTTCCCACTTTTTCACAAATTTAGACAAAGCAACTATTAATGTAGTAGTTCGGTCATTTTTTTACCAATTGCCTGTTAACTTAATTAAACAGATTATCCAAACAGTATTTAGCATAACTTTTATTGGATTAGCCATATATTTGCTATCTAAAAGTTTAAAGCCATCAAAATTTACCAAGAGAAATGCCGAAAAGTATTGCAGTAGTGCTTATAGTATAATAGCTAGCGGTATTGAAGATAATATTAATGCTTTGGCAAAAGAGATAAGTTCAAACAATGATAATATAAAAGAAATATTTACTATTGCAGCTGCAGACAGTGGTAACCCTATTGCTTATGCTTATCAACTGATAGAGCTTTTTTCAGATGAGCTATTTTGCAAAACAATGGTTACTCATCATCCTTATTTGGTTTATCAAATATTTAATGCAATTATTAGCAATCTTGATCTCTATACTGGCTTAGGTAGAAAGCTTATTAATAGGCTTCTTTTGTTAATGTTTACCCAAAAAAATTCTATTTTATATCGAGAAGAGCCTTATCATGGATTGGGGCGATTTTCAGCAGTTAAAAATATCATTTTCAATAATAGGAATTTTTTAATTAGTGATTATCGCCCATTATCACTCTGGGTTATGGGTGAAACATCACAAGCAAATAACTTATTTATTGAAAAATATTTTGAAGTAATAAAACTTTCTCTGAAATGTTACCTAGAAGAAAAAAATGATAGTAACCCAGAGGTTATCTGGGCAGCTTTACATAATATTGCAGAGATCATAAAACATAATAATTATCTCCTGCCTAAAGATTCTGTACAAGCCATAGCGCCTTGTGATGCTTTAGATACCTTACGAGCCTGTTCAACACAAGTAAGTTTTTTTGTAAACTTTCTTATGGAAAATGAGAAATTATTTCCACCAGCTAACTCTGTAGAAAATATTTCTAATTACTCTTTTTTAAATAATGACAAAACGATATATGGCGCACTTGCAGATGGCCTTTATCAAATTTTAGAAGGATTTTCAATTAACCAACATGATCATGGAACTATTCGTCTGCTAATGTTCAAAATATATAGACCTATTAGAAAAGAATCAAAAATTGCTATTGCCATTTGTGAAAGATTAGATTTTTTACTTAAAGAAAAAATTACAGATAATTTGACAAGATTATTGTATCCTGCAATTACAGCCAGTCTGATTTATGCTTATGGGTTATGTGAGCCAGAAAAAGCTCAACCAGGTATTCATCAATATCTCATGACAGTTTTAAAAAAGGAATTTGCTAATGCTTACGCTAGTAATTCAGATTTAGCATTAGATATGCTACCAAAAGACACTGAATATAATCCCGAAACATTAACCTTAATTCAAAAGAATTCCTTTCGATATCGCCGCTATAAGGAGATAAAGTCTTTAAAATTAGATAAAGACACAGAAAAGCTTATAAAGTTATGAAGGCTATTTTTTTATAATCTTCTTATTTTTTTGAGGCGTTATTTTACAATATTGACAAATCTCCCCATGTACTTAAAATTCAGACGTTTTCAAGCTCCTAGCTTTGAATTATAATAGGTGCAGTTAAATCGATGGAAGGATAGTAGGGGAATTTACGAATCTTTCACTTAGTCGAGATAGAGATCATGTATAGCAGTATAAATGACTGGATATACGGGCGTGATAAATATCTGTAGAGATGAAAACACGCCTTATTCAAAAAACATTAACAAGGTAAAATTATTTAAAACAAAGTGGGCAACGCCTAAAAAATTAACGGGCAGTAATTTAGTTCGATAGGTCAGGAGGATTCATTATGACAACCTTTAGTTCATTTCCTATTTTTAGTGCTAAGCATAAAGAAATAAATAAGCGCAAAACGTATGGTTGTTATTATTTAAGTGCATTCGCACATGCACATTTTGATCAGTTGATCCAGCAATACGAGGATTGTGCTTATTTATCTATTGGGGTGCCGCTGCGCTCTAAAAAAACCATGCAAGCTGACTTATTAGAGGCCGAAGAGTGTGCGCAAATCATGGGCAACCTAGCGCCCCTCAAGCAAGTGGTGCAATCAGCGCAGCAACAAACTGCGGCCGCGCAAGCCTTTACCTGTTATCAAACCTGGAACCAGACTTTATTAAAAGCGGATTACTGGCAGTCATTAAAAGGTGCGCTAAAGAATATCTTTCAAGACCCTGCCTTAGATGAACAACAAGAAAAAGCAAGGCAGGCATTCATCCAACAGAAAAAACACCAGTTAGACGCTTTACAGCGCAGCTGGCAAAGGCATGGTAAATTTTCTCATTATTCAGCTGCCGCCCTGGTCTATGCAGCCAACCGTCTGGAAAATATTGCATACTTTCTGGAAAAAGCACAAGCAGAATTAGATGAACGCACTGAGGCTTTGCCTGAATTTGTGTTAGCAGACTACGCCACTTTTTTACAGCAGTCCCGACAAACTGTGCAAGCTGAAAAAACCGCCTTAGCGGCAGCCATGAATGCGCGGCTGCAATTAATACGTAAGACGGCCGATCTGAACAACGAGGACGTAACCTTTCATTTACTGACTCAGCTTAAAGACGCTAAAGTAGTAAAAACCGAGACGCTGCAGTCATTTAAAAAGCGAACCATAGTTTTTGATAGTCACATCTTTATGCACATGCACCGCTATGTTGCCCAACAAGGCGGCATAGCTAAGCTGCGACATACGTTTCATGTGCAAGTGGATGATAAAACGGTTCCCCTGGTCGGAAAATACGATGATACTCAAACGCTTTTAGTGCCTGAACATTTAAGCCATTACGTACCTGAAAAACCTCACACGCTGGGTTTTTTACGGAAAGGCCAACAATTTCGTTATACGTTTTTTCAGGATAAAACCGCTTTGTTATTGCAACTGGCTTTGCTACCAGATTTAAAAATAAAAGCCAATTGCTATCGTGCGCCAGCTGAAGATACTCTCTGGCAGCGGCTCAAAACCATTGAAAATGACATCGATCAAGCGTTACAAGCCTCTGAAAAACAAACCGTTAAAGGCTGGAAGACACCTTTTTATCAAACCAGCAATCAGCTTTTGGCGGAGTGGCAACACCTGTTACGTGAACACAAGCACAAAGTCTTACAGCAGCAATTATTATTTTTAGAGCAATGGGCCAGTGTACCGCCCGTGAAACATGCCTACTATCAACCGCATTTCTCGCAAAAGGACAGCGTAGAAATAACGGCGATACTCGAGCAATTAGAAAGTACCATCCTTGCAAGCAGTGGTGAACAAAGTCCCTTACATGAACACTGGAGCAACGTTAAAAATGCTCTCGACACGTTATTGGCCAAAGACCATTATTATGCGCAAGGCCCTAGTGTAGCGGCTGACACCTTAGAGCAATTGGCTGTAGGCATTCCTGTAAACCAGGAAGCCCTTTGCCAAACACTGGATTATTGCAGTGGGTTATCACCGGAAGCCTTGCAAACGTTTAAGCAAAACCACCGTTCAGAATTAAATACGATTGTTTGTTGGCTAGAGCATTATTTCAGTACGCCCTTAAAACAATTACTCAAGGCAGAGGACGCGACCTCACAAATAGCCTTAGCGCAGCAGTGCGGACAGCTGATTGGTCAATTAAACAGCCCCTCGCTGGCAGAAAAATTAACGCGCTTTTTAGAAACAGCCATTACGCAATATGCGCAATGGGTCGAAGAAAACGATCAGATATTGCATGAGCAAAACCCTGATTACCTTAAAGCTTACCAGGCGTTATTAGAAAAACTGGCCAATCCCGCCCAGGTTGCGCAATTAGCAACACTTGAACTCAAGCAACGCTCATTAGCAATCGACACTCCAGTCATGACCTACTTCAGCCAGCCACAAGAAGAAAATACGCGTTTGCAATCAGAGAAAAAAGAAAGTCCGGAAGCTTTTTTAGTGCGCCAGCAGCAATGTCTTATGAAACAGCGTGAACAAAACGAAAACATTTTACAACAACAACGGCGACTCGAAGCAGAAATGGAAATCAGCATAGCTCATACCCAAAAATCCTTGCACCTTTGTGAGACTCGGCAACAAGCTTGCCAGAAAGCGTTATTAGATCGCCCCACGGATTTGCCTAATGGCGATAATGCGCCAACCGCTGGGACACTTATACCAGTCAGACTAGCGCCTAAACCTTAACGCTAAAATTAAATTTATTTAATTTTGCATTTAACCAACCCTACTTAATACGTTATTTAAAGAGGCTTATTGTATGAAATATACCACTCGCGCTTTTAAAGCCAAGCTGTTAGAAATCATTAATCGATTTCAAGAAGATTATCCCAGGCCATCCATACAGCAGGAAGCGGCACCTTATACCAAAATCCTGCAATGGCATATCGTGAATTGCCAGACCAGCAGTTCGCTATATGTTCAGGTACAAGCCGAACTGAAAAAAATGCCTTACTGGTTTTCAAAGGTCGGTTATTTAGTCCAAGCCTTACGAGAACTGCTTAAGATCAATAATCAAGCGGAATGTATTGATACGGACGAACGTGAAAAAGCCGAGCTGGTATCGGCCAATCAACATCCTTCGTCCCAGTCGTCACATACAGATTTGCTGAAACAACTGCAGAATGAACAGACCAAGAACCAAGTTTATCTTGAACGTATCGATAGGAACGAAACGGAAAAATGCGAATTATTAAATAAACTTAATACGGAAATCAGCAAAGGCCTTACTTACAAGCGACAGATAAAGGAATTATTGGGACAACAAGCAATATCCGTTCAGGAACCCGACAACATAATTATTCAAAAGCTACAACAATTTGTGCAAACGCTCATGGATGACAACCAACGCTTATCTACTGAACTTGTTACGATTAATAATAAATACCTTGAAGCGCTTGAAAACAATAAGCTATTACAAAAAAAATACGTGGACTTAGAGAAGCACTACCAGAAGCTAGAACAGCAGCAGCGGAAGCAAAATGAGGAAACCCAACAACTTCGCAGCGATTTTGAAGCCCGCTTCATGCGACTTGAGCAATCCCAGGTGGGCAGTTGTTCTCCCACTCAACAGTCCTTCTTTAGTCATCACGCACGTCAAAGCAGCCCTATTAATATAAAAGCAAGAGGAAATATTCAATCAAATTCAACTCATGAGAAATTGAGCTTGTGATAAAGAAGTGAAACCTGCGACCGCAAGTAAAGTATAATTAATAAAGTAAGAGCGTACTTTATTCTTGAAAAAGTTACGCGAACGTAACTAATAGCCTTTTCTAGCAATTTTGCTACTGGCAATATACCCTGGCGATAAATCATCGCCCGATATGGTACTGATAGCATGTTTATAAATCATTTGTGAAAAGTATTGTTTTTCCAGTGTGGGTCTTAAAAAAATAGTATGATTATCAAATCCATGAATGAACCCTCTTAGTCGAAGGCCATTTTTAAGAAAGATAAAAACAGCTATGTTTTGTTCAACTAAGTACTTAAGAAACTGATCTTGTTCAGTTTTATTCTGATAAGGGATGTTAGACATGATTTTAACCTCTTGTTTCTGTATGTCTTTATTGCACTCCTCCCTTAGTATCAATAGGTTTGATTCAAAATATTAATTTGATAAATCGTTAAAAGGTGTAATTGGGGGATAAATCTTAGCGATTAGCGTTAAAAAAGCAAGCAATTTTAATAGCGTGGGCTTATTTTAGCTATAAAAATGGAATTTAAAAGTGCATTTATAGGGAGAAATAAAAATCTATTTGCATAGATCATACAAAGCTTACTATCTATCTTTAATAGTAGCTTTTAGAAGGTCTGGCCTTTGATTTTTTGGTGTGCGATCTAATTTAGCTTTATTAACATTTAGCGTAGTAACAGCGCTATACAATTGTTACTATGTGGGCATAAAAATGTACTCCTATGAGTTAGATATATTTTTAGTAAAAAGCTTATTTGATTTGTAGCTTATCCAATTCAACGGCTTCTGCACATTGCAAGAAGAACGCAAACGAAAATTTACCCAGGTTAATGGTTTTAGCCAAATTATGGGCATTCTTTTCTATGCCAATTTTTTCGAGAGCAATCTTTAAATCTTCGTAATTTAAACCACGCCGCGTTAATTCCGCTTTAAGCAAATTAGTGGCCAATTTCTCCCAATCAGATTTCTTGCTAGTTGGCTTTTCCTGGTTTGATTCTTTTGTCATCTGTTATCTCATGCTAACTATTTAGTGCCTAATTATACTTATAAGTGAAAAAATAGTCAAAATGAGTGTTGACATTCCAGCCTGAATAGTTATAATAAGCACTAATAAGTGATAAAAATCACTTATTAGTATAAATGGACATTAATAAATGGAATTAATCTTTTCTTAAAAACACCGGAGTAAATAATTATGTTAAATGCACTCACTTTAGAAACTTTACAACACAGAGCGCCAAGCATCTTCAGCAAGAGCAGCGCAGCAAGCACTAGCGATAAATATCAACATATTTCAACGATAGACGTTATTGAGAGACTTAAAGACAAAGGCTTCTTGCCAACATTTGCTACACAAAACCATTGCAGATTGGAGAGTAAGGAAGACTTTACAAAGCACATGATTCGATTTCGCCATCAAGACACGCAACCGACCGTGGGTGGGTTATTTCCTGAATTGGTGCTAACAAATTCTCATGACGGATTATCTTCATATAGATTAGATGCAGGTCTCTATCGATTGGTTTGCAGCAACGGAATGGTTGCCGGCAATAAATATTCTGTAGTGCGTGTAAGACATCAAGGCAATGTTGTAGATAATGTGATAGAGGGTACTTATGATGTGATTGAAACTGCTCACAAGCTGCTAGAGGTAGCTAACAAAATGGAATCAATTCCATTAACAGTAAAGGAGCAAATAGCCTTTGCAGAAACAGCACACGAAGTTCGATTTGATGAAAAAAGTGAAATAAGTAAAGCGATTGAGCCTCGCCAATTACTTGAGCCACGCCGGTATGCTGAAATGGGCAAGCATGATCTCTTTACAATATTTAACATCATTCAAGAAAACTTAATGAAGGGTGGCATGAGATGTTATCTAAAAAATGAGCGTGGATATCCAACTAAGCGAACCAGCACACGCGGTATTAATAGTATTGATAAAAATATAGCACTTAATCGTGCCTTGTGGACGCAGGCTGAAGAAATACTGGAGTTAAAAGCTGGCTAATTGAGCGGTTGCTAGGAAAGACCATTTGCCGGGTCTTCCTAGCGTTTTGTCCATTTAATAGATTAGGAACCTTAAAAAATGAACATTAAAAGTATACTTAACTTTCTTTTTAAAGAAACATTATTTGAGCAAATGGCTGATAAAAATCCATTATTTCAAAACATGGCTATTAAAGTAAGTCATCGACGCTTAAGGTGCATACAGGCTCAAAGAAAAACGACTATCGAAAGAGCTATCAGCTTGTAATTAATAATTAGAAACGTAAGCGGTAAATTAACCCCCTAGTTGACTGCGCTGAGTTTTTCTTTTTTGAAATGAAATGGCAGCAACGCTTCAAACTGTTCAAGCGTTTCGCAGGTGGGGATTTTTGTTAACGTATCGCGTAGCCAATCGTAGCCATTGACCTGATGCGTTTTACACGTTTCAATTAAGCTATAAATAATAGCGGCTGCTTTCGCACCTTCAACGCTATTACAAAATAACCAATTTTTTCGACCGACCGCAAACGGCTTAATCATTCGCTCCATTCGGTTGTTACTTATTTCCAGGCGACCATCACACAAATAGGTTTGTAACTTTGGCCATTGATTTAACGTGTACGAGAGGGCTTTGCCCAACAAGCTCTGGGGTGGCACGTGTTTAATGTCCTCGTCTAATTTTTCTTTTATTTTCTTAATAATGTCGGGGGCGTGTTCATTGCGATACGTTTTTATTTGATCCGCCGATACTAAAGACGCCGTTATCAATTTTTCGATTTTTGCCAACCGCTGAATGTGTTTTAAATACCACGCGGCAATTCCCGCTTTTTGACTAGCTTTGGCCGCTTCCACAAATTTTCGTCTGGCATGATACCAACAACCCACTTGCGTCAGCGCCCTATTTTTTTCAGCCAATGCATCATACGCTTGATAGCCATCACAATGTAAATAGCCTTTAAAATCGCCCAAGAAATCCACCGCAATCGCATGCGCACGGTTAGGGAAATACTGATACACTACGCTGAAGCGTTCAGGCGCTCCACCACTAAATACCCACAGATACGACGTAGATTCCACCGTTTTGCCCGGTTCTTTTAAAACCTGTACCGTACTTTCATCGGCATAAGCCACGTCATACGTTAATATTTCATCTTGCAATAAATTCACTAACGGTTGCAATAATTGCGCACAGCGAATAACCCAAAGACTTAACGTAGCCCTGGGTATATCGATGCCAATAGCTTGCAGCATTTGCTCTTGCCGATAGAGCGGCAAATGAAATTGAAATTTTTGCGTTAGCACATGCGCTAATAAACCAGGCGCGGCCAGGCTTTTTGGAATCGGTTGCAGTGCTTTTTTTGCCGTTCTAATGGTTTGTTCACAGCCTCTACAGGCATATTTTTTCTGAAGGTGTTCGATGACCACTATTTTAGCCGGGATAATATCTAATTGTTCAGTACGTTCATCCCCTATGTGAATTAAGGGACAACCGCAGTCACAGATCTTTTCAGATTCAGGCAAGTCATAAATAACCTGCTCTCTGGGCAATGCTTTTGACAACGGTTTACGGCCTTTCTTGCGGGTATGCACCGGTACTGTTATGGCTTCTTCGGCTGCCAGTATCTCACTTTCATTAATCGGTAAAACGGCTTCGTCAAATAACCGGCCTTGCAGATCAGTATCACAATATTTTTCTGAACGTGCGCCAAATTTACCGTGCTTTAATAAACGAATTTGTTCATACAAATGATCAATTGTTTGTTGTTTGGATAAAATAATTTGTTGATCAGATAAAATAAATTGTATCAGTTCATCACGACTTTTTTGCTGTAATTCGGCTGTATTATTCATGTTTTTATTATAACAAATTTAATAATATTCGCTATAATTTAATTCAGAAAATTGCTCCATTAATTGAAAATCTAACCCCGCTAATAACCACTGTAATTGATCCGGCGTTATTTCCAAAATGCCTTTCTCATTCGGCTTTAAACGAAAGTGTCCTTGTTCTAAGCGTTTGTAATGCAGTACAAACCCGTTGCGGTCCCAATAAACAATTTTTACTTTATTTTTACTCTGATTATAAAATAAAAATAAATGCCGTGACTGCGGTTTCTCAATGAAATAATCCACGATTAAACCACACAAGCCATCAATCGATTTGCGCATGTCCGTGGGCGTTAATTGAACAAATACTTTTATTCCTTCGGCTATCGTTAACATGTTATTGCCCCCAGCAATTCTAAAATTACTTTGAGCGGCGCTTTATCAATGCTCGTTGGAAAAGTGAAGCTAATACCACTGGGTAGATGGATTTTGAACGTGCTGCTAACAACAGGCTTTACAAGGCTGACCGCTGAGAATACATTCTGCTCCACCGGCTTCTTTTCTTTTTTAAATCTCATCCGCCAATAGACAAAGGTCGTATAGTTGATTTTCCGGCGTTCGCAAAATAATGACTGGTTCTCACCGCTGTGCTCCCAGTCGGCACAGTGCTTTATCCACTCTGCTCTCGTTAAGGGTTGATAACGTTCTTGAGTAATTTCCTGCATGACTGATCCTCTTGGTTGTTTAAACAAGAAATTAGCTTCGCAGGTTTTTTGGAGAGGTGAAAGAGGGGGATTATTTATCGCTTAC
>JBEPVU010000004.1:0-18763 GCA_041690855.1 Gammaproteobacteria bacterium
GCGCAGGGTTTGCATCGTTGCCAGGGTTTAAAACCCCTATCGCCATTAGCCCGTTGCACTTTTGAACATATTTATTTTTCCCGACCTGATAGCGTGTGGGATGATCTTAGCGTACATCAAGTGCGCCAACGTTTAGGTGAAGAACTCTGGTATGAAGCGAAAATTGCAGGCGATGTCGTTATTCCAGTGCCGGATTCTGCGATACCCGCCGCGATTGGTTATTCACGCGTTTCTAATATTCCGCATAACGATGGCTTTATTAAAAATCGTTATATCGGCCGCACGTTTATTCAACCCACAGATACGTTGCGCCGTCAGGGTGTAGCGTTGAAATTTAACGTTTTGCCCGATAATTTACGTGGTAAGCGGGTCATTATGATTGATGATAGTATTGTTCGCGGCAATACGTCCGGCCCCTTAGTGAAATTACTCCGAAAAGCCGGCGCTAAAGAAGTTCATTTAGCCATTACCAGCCCGCCTATCGCCCATCCTTGTTTTATGGGTGTGGATATGGGTACTTACGATGAATTGATTGCGCATCGCATGACGGTGGAACAAATCCGCGAACATATCGGCTGCGATTCGCTACATTATTTGTCTGTCGAAGCCATGATGCGCGCCCTCGGCCGCACCGAAGGTTATTGCAATGCCTGCTTTACGGGGAAATATCCTTTTCCGGTGGATACGGCGCATACTAAGACGGGGTTTGAATAAAGTTTCAGCAGAAACCGCCGGTGTTTTACTCATTTATAAATGGGTTACACTGATTTCTAGCTGTTGTCCTAATGCATTTAATGCATGTTCAATCCTAGGTAATTTTGAAGAATAATAAGGATCCAACAACCGCCGAACTTCTTTTTCATCGCAATTAAGTTTTTTAGCCAACGCTGTATTACTTAATTTTTTCTCATCTATTGCAAGATATAATGCTGCTTTGGCAGCCATAGTAGTATGCAAAGAAATGCTATGCTGGTTCTTTTTAGCTTTGCCTGGCACAGGAATCTCCAATTTCATCGCAATACGATTGGCAATGGCTTCTTCAAGACAATCCGCTGCTTCTTGCAAAGCGTCTTCACGTGTCTCACCTTGCGTGATGGCTTCCGGCAAATCAGGAAATTCCACTAAATAACCACCTTCTCTTTGCTGAGTTAAAGTGACTGGATAAATGAAATGTCTCGTCATAATAATCACCTCAAATCTTTTTCGTCAATATCAAGCTGTTTTAACATAGCTTTAAAAGTACCTGTTTTTAGCTCATCCTTTAAATTACGGATAATCGTGAATCGACTACCATAAAATAAAGTACTATGACTACCCTTGCCACGTCGTTGCTCTATTCGCAATTCAACCTTCTGTTTACAACTAAGTACCTTAAGTTTTCTTATAAATTCTGAACCTTTCATGATATAGTACCTATAGTATCGGACGAATTAGTCCGAATTACAAGATTAAAACTGGACAATAAAATTTAGTATAATTCTTGCATATCAGTATTTTACATTTCAACATAAAATGCTTATAATTTATCACGTTTAAAGAGGTCTAATAATGAAAATACTCCTTGTCGGCTCCGGCGGCCGCGAACATGCATTGGCTTGGAAAATATTATCATCGCCGCGTTTAACAAAATTGTTTGTTACTTCGACTAACGCCAGCCCATTTTTATTACAGCAGCAATACGGCGATAAAATAGCGCCGCCTGTTAAAATTGCTGAAGATAATATTCATGAATTAACACAGTTTGCCGTGCAGGAAAAAATAGATAGTGTGATTATTGGCGGTGAAACGCCGCTGGCGGCCGGTTTAAGCGATGCTTTAATAAAAGCAGGCATTCCTGCTTTCGGCCCTACACAGGCGGCTGCGCAGATCGAAGCTTCAAAAGCGTTTGCAAAAGATTTTATGACGCGTCATCAGATTCCTACGGCGCGTTATCAAACCTTTACCAATTTATCAAACGCACTGCATCATGTACGCACGATTGATTATCCCGTTGTAATTAAAGCGTCAGGATTGGCGGCAGGTAAAGGCGTTTTCTTACCAGAAACATTAACTGAAACCGAAAGTATTTTGCAGGAGTTATTACAGCAACATACTTTAGGCGCTGCCGGTAATGAAATTGTGATTGAAGAACGTTTGCAAGGCGAGGAAGTGTCTTTATTAGCGTTTACGGATGGCTATACGGTAAAAGTAATGCCGCCTGCGCGTGATCATAAACGCTTGCTGGATAACAATCAGGGGCCTAATACGGGCGGCATGGGCGCTTACGCGCCAGCCACGACTATTTGTCCGCCCGTTTTACAAACTGAATTAACTAAAACGATTTTAGAACCTGCCATTAATGGCTTGCGCGCAGAAGGTAAGTTATTTGTAGGTGTTTTATATGCGGGTTTAATGCTAACCACCCATGGCCCGCGTGTTATAGAATTTAACTGCCGCTTTGGCGATCCGGAAACGCAGGTCTTATTGCCTTTATTAGACAGTGATTTATTAACGATTGTAAAAGCCTGTACCGAAGGTAATTTAGCCGACTGTGCCGTTAATTGGAAAAATACGCATGCAGTATGTGTTATTTTAGCCTCGCAAGATTATCCACAAAAAAGCGCTACGGGGTTTAGTATTAATGGATTAACAACCTGTGATGCAGAAAATGTTACGGTATTTCAAGCGGGAACCCGTTTGGATAATCAACAGATTGTGACGGCAGGCGGACGGGTTTTAGGCGTAACGGTTTGGGATAATAATTTAGCGGATGCTATTAAAATAGCTTATCAACACATTGGGAAAATTCATTTTACCGGTATGCAATACCGACAAGACATTGGAACACACATGACAACAAAAGAAATCGATCATTACGCCGCGGCAGGCGTTAATATAGACGAAGGCGCACATACCGTTGAATTAATGTCTGCCGCCGTGCGTAACACGTATGGGCCAGAAGTATTAGCCGGTATCGGCGCATTCGGCGGTATGTTTGATGCGTCTGCTTTGAAAAATATGGCGCATCCGGTATTAGTGGCGTCTACCGATGGCATTGGCACTAAAGTCCATCTGGCCGCGCAATTTAATCGTCTGCATACGTTAGGTTACGATATTGTCAATCATTCCGTGAATGATATTTTAGTGCAAGGCGCTAAACCTTTATTTTTCCTGGATTATCTCGCCACCAGTCAATTAGACGCTGAAAAAATGGCCAGTATTGTTATTGGTATGGCGGACGCCTGCCGCGCGGTGAATTGCGCTTTACTAGGCGGTGAAACCGCGGAAATGCCAGGCATTTATATGCCGAATACGTTTGATGTAGCGGGTACGATTGTAGGCGTTGTGGAACGTTCACAGGCATTGCCGCAGAATAATTTACAGGCGGGCGATGTTTTATTAGGTTTAGCGTCTTCCGGGCCGCACACTAATGGTTACTCTTTAATTCGTAAAGTGCTGGCGGATGTTGATTTAACCACGTTAAATCCCGCCTTAGGCATGTCATTAATCGATGCGCTGCTAGCGCCGCACCGTTGTTATCTCCCTATTTTACAAGCTGCTATGGCGCATCCTAAAGCGCCGATTAAAGCGTTAATTCATATCACCGGCGGCGGCTTTATAGAAAATATTCCGCGCGTGTTGCCAAAAAATTTAAATGCGGATATTCAATTAAATAGCTGGACGGTGCCACCTTTATTTGCATTCATTCAGCAACACGGCAATATTCCGCTGCAACAGATGTATCGCGTATTGAATATGGGTATTGGCATGATGATAGTCACCGCGCCAGAACACGTTAATTTACTGCGTGAATTAATCAGTGAACAACTCTGGCAAATCGGCGCATTAACGCCAGGCGAACAACGAGTTAATTTACAATGAAAAAATTCGCCGTATTAATTTCCGGCAATGGCTCTAATTTACAAGCGATTATTGATGCGTGCGCTAATAAAGCATTAATTGCGGAAATTGTTTGTGTCGCATCCAATAAAGCGGACGCTTACGGGCTTGAGCGTGCACGCAAAGCAAATATTCCCGTATTAATTCAAGCCGCTTCCTCGCAACAGGAACGGCATGAATACGATGCTGAATTAGCTGGAAAAATAGCCGCTTATCAACCTGACTGGATTATTTTAGCGGGCTGGATGCGTGTGCTGTCTTTGCCTTTTTTAAAGCAATTTCCTGGTAAAGTGATTAATTTACATCCTGCATTGCCTGGCCAATATGCTGGCACTCAGGCGATTGAACGCGCATTTGCGGATTATCAAGCCGGCAAAATTAAGCACACTGGCGTAATGGTGCATTTAGTGCCCGATGAAGGCGTTGATTGCGGCCCGGTATTAGCACAGGCAGAAGTGCCGATTTATGTTGAAGATACGCTGGCTGATTTAGCGGAGAGGATACACTCAGTTGAACATCGTTTATTGCTTGATACGCTGAAAAATTTAAGTTAAAAAAGTAACAGCAATTCCCGCTGAAGCAGCGGGAATCGCTGAAAAGGTAATCAAAAACCCCACAAACAAAGGACTTTCTTTTACTCTTTACACAGCAAGTATTTTATGTTTTAAAGTATTCATATATAATTTTCTGTTGAATTCCACAAACTTGAAATTGGTTCCATATATGGTATCATAAATATAAGTAAGCTTGAAAAATTAATAGCAAAAATGCAGAACAATCCTCAGGATTGGCATATAGAAGATCTAAAAATAATAGCAGCTCGATTTAACCTGGAATATAGACAACCTGGAACAAGCCATGTGACATTTAGATCGGCAGCAGGAGAAAAACTAACAGTACCGGCGCATAAACCTATTAAAGCAATATATATCAAGCAATTTATTTCTTTAATTGACAAGCTGAGAGATAGAAATGAATAGTGTAACTTATCCAATCATCATCAGACCACTAACAAAAGAGGAAGGCAGTGGTTATTTAGCAGAATTTCCTGATTTACCTGGCTGTATGGCCGATGGGGATACCCCTGAAAAAGCATTACACGAAGCTGAGGATGCTCTACAAGCCTGGCTTGCAACAGCAAAAGAGTTTGGTGATCCTCTCCCCAAACCTAGCGTAAAAAACAAATACAGTGGTCAATGGCGTATACGTTTACCTAAAAGTCTGCATGCTACACTCGCATTATATGCGAAGCTTGAAGGAGTAAGCTTGAATACTTTAGCGGCTGTATTACTTGCTAAAGGACTAGGGCAAAAAATAAAAGCAAAATAATTGATACATTCTCATTTTGAGAATATCTTAATCCAAATCAATTTTAAGTATAATTTTAAGTATAATTTTAAAACTATCCTCAAAACTTAAATCATGCAAATAATAAATAAAACTATTCTAAAAACACTTTATCCGTGGATTATCTGGCTATTAGGCGCGGCTTTTTTCTTTTATAAATATGTGCTGCAAGTATCGCCCAGCGTTATGAGTACGGAATTAATGCAGGCGTTTTCTATCACCGGCGCGGGTTTGGGCAATTTGGCGGCGTGCTTTTTTTATGCTTATCTTATTATGCAGATACCCGTGGGATTACTGCTGGATAAATATGGACCGCGGTTGATGATGGTATTGGCTATTTTAGTCTGCTCGCTCGGCACTTTTTTATTTGCACATGCGCAGTCTGCTTTAACCGCCGGCATCTGCCGCGCGATGATAGGGTTTGGCGCGGCATTTGCAGCGGTGTCCTGCTTTAAATTAGTGACCATCTGGTTTTCACCGCAACGTTTTGCGTTAGTGGCCGGTTTAAGCATGACGGCCGCTATGCTGGGCGCTGTGGGTGGCGAAGCGCCGTTGTCTTATCTGGTGAATGCTTTTGGCTGGCGGCACGCGATGACCGATGTCGCTATGCCTGGTTTTTTATTAATGCTGCTTACCTTGCTGTTAGTGCGTGATAAGAAAACGACAGTGCTTCCTGCTGAAACTACCCGGGTTACCTTTCAGCAATTATGGCGACAGATAAAAATAATTCTACGGCATCGGCAAACCTGGTTATTATCTTTTTACAGTGGACTGGCGTTTGCGCCGGTTTCCGTTTTTGGCGGGCTTTGGGGCGTTTCTTTTCTGAAGCAGGCTTATGGTTTAGCACCTAACAGCGCTGCCAGCACAATATCGCTGATTTTTATAGGGTTTGCTATTGGCTGCCCGATCACCGGCTGGCTTTCTGATTATATTAGACAGCGCAAAAGTATTATGTTAGTCGGCACTATCATTGCTTTTTCAAGTATTACCAGTGCAATTTATTTACCCGCAACCCTTAATAAATCCCTATTAGATTTACTGATGTTAAGCTTTGGCTTAGGCGCGAGTTGTTTTTTTCTCTGCTTTTCGATGGTGCGAGAAATACATCCGCTGATTTTTGCAGCGACCGTATTGGGGTTTATGAATATGTTTGATTCGATTTGTGAAGCCCTGGCCGAACCTTTAATTGGTAAATTACTGGATTCAGGCTGGCATGGCGCGATGCAACAAGGCGCACGTTTGTTTTCGGCGCACGATTATCATATCGCGCTGGCGATTTTGCCGGTTTTCTTTCTGCTGGCTTTAGTGCTGTTAAATTTCACCCAGGAAACGTATTGTAAACAAACTTAAGTTGTAAATTTTTCTGCATTTCCCCTCGTTATACCCTCCACACCCTCAGAATAGCAAAAAATTGCTTTATGCTTAAAATAATTTATGTATAATTCTTAAAAGAATTTATCGGCCTCTATTATTTACATATTATATTGTGTATAATGCTATGAATGGTAAAGCTGTCATTAAAATTTTGGAACATCACGGTTTCAAATGTTTAAGAATAAAAGGTAGCCATTTTATTATGGGCAATGGACATTCCAAACCTTTTCCTGTGCCCGTCCATGGCAGTAAAGATTTAAAAGCAGGGACTCTTAAGAATATCGAACGTTTATCAGGAGTAAAGCTAAAATGAGCGAGGCAATTGATTTAACTTATTATGCACAAATTGAAAAGCAATCGGATGGTTATATTGTGAGTTTTCGTGATTTTGACAATATTTTTACAGAGGGAGAAAGTTTAGAAGAAGCTTTAACCAATGCTCAAGAAGTTTTAGACGCCGTATTAATAGAAATGTCTCAAGGAGACTATGACATATTACCGCCCTCTCAGGCACAATCCGGCGAATACCCTATTCCTGTCAGTGCTGATATTGCAGCGCCTCTATTACTGCATATATTACGTACTAAGCGCGTTAAAACAATGACAGAAGTCGCAAAGTTAATGCAAGTGCCTTACCAGCAATATCAACGGCTTGAACATAATTGCAATATGACTCTCAAAAGTCTGAAGCGGGCAGTAGCCGCTTTAGGCGGTAGGGTGGAACTTAAGGTGTATATTACGGGTAATTAAGTTAAAAATAGGGAGCTGGGTAAGATTATCCTACTTTAGGACCTTGTTTGTCATTAGATGGGTTATTGTACTGAGTAACCTGATCTTTTGTTTGCGGACTGCAACTCTGTGTAGAAGATGCCCCATTCCCAAACCCAATAGGATTAGACGTAATAAAAACGCCACCAGATGGTGTTATTTGACTTTTTTGAGTGTTCTGTTCTTGCGGCTGCGAGTTTAATTTCTGCGCATATTGTGTTTCCCATGTTTCCAATATTAATTTATCAAACTTTGCTGCAAGGACAGGATCTTTTACTATTCTCCGATAAAGCACAAAACTTTTACCAGCCATTGTTTCCAGCGCATTGGTCGATACCCCATCCAGTAATTTCTGTTGAGCATGTCGCTTCGGATCACCGACAGCCCATTGTTGGAGCCTCCAAAAGAATGTATATTTTGGTGGATTTTTAGATTCAAAATATTCTTCTTGCAGTGACTTGTGCGGCATTAATAATTCAAATATTTCTTCTCGAGTAAGTTTTGCACCATAATTTTGCAGAACATAGTCCGTAAAGTCTTCGTTCTGTTCGCATTGTTTTTTTACTAATGCAAATATTTCTTCATGCGTCAGTTTGTCGGCATGTAAAATCAGAATTTTCTTTGTAAGCGGAATGCTTTTAACAATACTAATCCCTTGTCGAAAAGCAAGTAAGGTATCGGATATTTTTTCAGAGGTATTTTTATTCAAACGCGCCAGGTTGAAAATAGTAAGCTGGTTGGTGATTCTTAGTACTTTTTTCTCGGGTGTAGTAATAGCAATATCCATAATACGAGCAGATAGCGTAGGCTTATCCTTAGCTAAAATTAGAGCTGTATTAAGCTTAATTTGATCAGTAGATACACCCTTAATAATCAGTATGTCTTTTTGCTCTTCAATTTTCTTATCGGTATTAGAACTAGGGTCAGAAGAGATAGATTTTGCTGCATCTCTTGCCAACACTTCCATTAATAAAGGAATTAATGCTTGGTTGATTGTCCTATTTTCATATTTTTCTCTGTACTTTTTGATTATTAAGTTAATGGTATTGGAAATAGGGGGGGTAAAAATAGTGGCATCTGCGTATTCCATTAATTTCTGTTTTGTCCAGAGTAAACACCAGGTGTCTAATATCATACTCGTTTCTTTGCTTTTTCCTTTTTCGCTATCATTTATTATTTCAAGCGTGACTTTACTCCACAAAGTATTGGATTTATTTTCATTTGCATATTTGATACTGAGATCTAATAACTGTTGAAGCGTTAATTTTGCAACTAATTTAGGAGCCATCAAAACCTGACTAGCCTGCTCAGCACTTGCATTAGCATAAGCGAGCCAATCAATATTAGTAAGTGATGTTCGTATAGCATTAAAATCATCTATATTTTTCCATAGTTCATTTTTATGCTTAATACTTTTATTTCCGATATATAATTTTTCTAATTCTTCCACATGCCATTTTCCAAAGCCGCTAAAAATATTTTTAACCGAAAAAACAGCTTGCGCCTGTCCTAACCCTTGTTGAGCATAGAAGAACCAAAAATCACGAGAAAGAACTGATTGATGCTCAGGATTGGTGAAAACGCTAACAACATCTCCCACCTTAATAAAGAGTTCATAAAAATTTATTGTTGGATATACTTTTTTTAATACACACCATTGTTCATAGTTTAATAATTTAAGCTGATCTATATTAAAAATAGCCTTTAACCCTTCCTCATTTTGCAATGCCTTGAAAAAACAAACCAAGTCTGGAAAATTCTTCTTCCAATCAGCTGAAATTGGCTCCCAGAAACTAACCTCAGGATATTTTTTCTTAAGCGCCTCTAGTTGTTCGGCGTTCAATTTATTTAATAGCGTTGAATCTTTTAGAATTTCCTCTGCATGCTCCTGATTTTGCCAGGCCAGGAAAAATAATTCTTCTGAAGTAGCTTTTTCGCTGACAACCTTTTTGCGCAATTGAATTGTGTCATCCTTAAATTCTAAATAAGGCGCTGTAATATATTGAATAACACGCAAAAAGTCGTTCCTGCGAATTTCATTTTTGATAAGAGCATTGTGAATCTCAGGAAGCATTTCCTTAAGAATAGCCTGAGTAACTGTTGTATCATGATTTAGAAATTCAGAACTTTCCAGCGTATAAACAAACTTGCCATTCATTTCGGAGAGTTTGAAAATCATTTTTCCGATTGAGACTAATACCACCGGGTGAGAAGAAGGTATATGATAACGAGCAATACTAGTGATCCTATAAGAATTATCGCTATTTTTTTCTAGTTTATTGGCCATATATTGAGCATCCGTACCAATATTATAGCTAGCTTTTAATTCTAGTGGAATTGGATAGAGAAGAACACTTTCGACAATTCCAGAAATAGCACATTGATTTATATTTTTACCCAGAGTAACCGCAAGAGCAGAGCTGCTCTGGTCATTTACTAACCCTCCCTCAACTAATTTTTGTTTTAATATCTTAAATTTCTCACGATCGTTTAGTGAAGAGGTATCTATGCCTTCATTATTATTAAATACGAGCTGGTCTCCAATTTTCAGATGAGCACGATTGAGATCAATAAGACTCACTATCTTATTAACATCCTTTATCTCATCCTCACTTTCCAAAAGATTCGCCATCTCAATAAGATCCTTTATCTCATTCTTCCCTTCCAATATTTCCTTAAGAGATTTAATAATACTATCCCATCTCATTTGAGAATAAGTTGATGATGAATCAGCCTTATGTTCTTCAGGATTGCTCTTATTTTTTGGAATTTCCTCTAGATTAATACAGAAAATTTCTCCCTGCGCTCTTTTAGCAGCAGTATCAATAAAGTTTTTTAAAGGAGCGTGGCAAGCCTTGCTCTTTTCAAGAAGCTTAGCAGGTAACTGAGGATCAACCGGAACTGTACAAGTTGCTAGAAAATTAGAGATTTCAATAAGAGTATTGTTTTCAACGCTAATTTTTTCTAAGTAAGAGATACCTTGCCGGTAATGTAAAAAGGCAGGATGCTGAGATAGTGTTGTCTGAAGACAGTCTTCTTTTGAAAAAATATTAGCAATAACTTGATAATATTTTAACGCAGTTAAATCAGACGGTATCACGGGCGTATCAAGTTTCTCCTTAATTCCTTTGACAAACAGAGCCTGAAATGTACGATCTTTCTTTATAGCAGGATTTACCAGGATAGTTTCTAAAGTAGTAACATCAGCTATATTCAGCAAAAAATCAGTCAATAGTGTGGCATCATTATAAATACGCTTGCGAATATTTTCCTGAAGAATTAATAGTGGACTTACTCTTAATAAAGCAAAAATTGCGTTTAAGCTAAGTTGTGCCGAAAATTTATCAATGATTTTTTTAATAATCTTATCACGATTTTCTATGTCATTCTCATTAAGCTGATTGACATCGATAACAGCGCGAAATACCTTTAACGCTTTAATAGATAAGCGATCTTTTTTTAAGTCCTTATTTGCATAGAGCTCTGCCAGGTCTAAAATATCAAAATTTCGCGCTTTGCCGTCCAGCGCGGCCAAGATAACCTGGGTTGCCAGTAACAGTGACTGCGGTTTCATGTCGCCATCGTCAGACGTTTTTACATCAGGCAAATTAAGTGCAACCTTAATGGGGATACTATTATTTTTAATGTTGTTAACTAAAATATTATTTTTCGTATCTTTTGCATAAGACGCACTTACCGCCAGATAGGCATCAATCAGAGATAAGTTATAGTCATCAAATTTTTGTTTCGCACAATTCTCTAAATCTTTAGAAAATTGCTTCTGCTGGCTCATCATTCTTTGCAAAAAATTCGCATTAACAGCTAGTAAAACTCTTAGATTAAAATTCACAGAATCGCCTGGTGTGCCTATAATGGTAGTGGCAAACTCATTCTCAGTAGCAACTTTTTCTAGAATCTTAGAACTCAAGTTGACTAGCGTAAATAAAATTTTGTGGCTTGCGGGAGTCAGTGAGTTTTTCGCGTTCTTTTCCTTAGCTTTATAAAATTCATAAATCTTGGCGCATAGGTCTTCAAATTTTTCAATAGGCGTTGGCATACCACACTTTTGAAGTATGAGAACCGCATCATCAGGATTACGCTGAGTAAGACTGAATAAACAGTCAACGTCAGCCATCCTTAAGTTATCCATATTTATTTTAATAGAAGAATTTGTCACTTCTAAAAATTTCAAAAAATTCAGTTCTGGACATTGGCTATATAACTGGTTATATAACGCAATGATTTCTCCTTTCTTTAAGCCATGAAGATATTTTTTATCAACCTTGCTAACGAATATCTTGTCATGTAATGCTAATAGGCAGGAAAATCGATTTTTAGTCTTTTCAGACATGCCAGCATATGACAAAAATTCAAGAATAGGATCAACATCAGATGTCTGAATGGGATCAGCATTTATTTTTTTTTCAAAAAGTGGCCAAGTTTCTTTTAATTTCGACAATAACCCATCAAATTTCTGTAAGCACTTTGCGGCTATCAACTTTTGTTTTAATGCAGGAATCCTCTCGCAAAGCTGTACGATAATTTTATATTGATGCAGAACAAATTTAAGATCGATAGGATGAGTGCGAGGCAGATTTTGCAAGCGTGATTGCAGTAAACACACTAATTCATCTGAAATCGGCAGTAAATCCGCTAATAAATTACCTTCAGGAATTTCTAAGTGATAATCCGGTTTGCTGAGCGCTTCGCGTATGCAGGTCAGCAGATTTTGGGGTAAATAGACGCTTTGTACGGTGTTGTCTTGAGTATCTTTGAGAATAAGTAAAGGCTTTATTGTTTCTACAAGATTCGGTATTTTTTTCGCTAGTAGTTGCTTCTCATCGCTTGTAAGATGAGCAGTCAGGGCATATATGAGTTCAGATTTAGTTTTAAATAAATCACCAATAACAGTCACAGTAGGTGTACTCTCCGGTGATATGTTAAGATAATTAAAAAGTGTTTCTTTTGCTTTTTTTAATTCTGTTGCCTCAGTCTTTTCATCAATGTATGTAATCAATGCTTTACATATTTCGGTTACTTTAAGTTTTTCTTGAATTTTTTCATTAATAGTTGCAATAAGATTTTTAGCAAGAAATTCAGAAACCTTACTACCGCCATGACCATCGCAAATTGCATATAATTGCGCGCGTTGTTGATTGGAGATATCCTCTTTTTTTAATGCATTTCTTTTGACTACAATAACTGAGATGTTATCTGTTGAGTTATGTTGGTTTTTTCCTCCTCCCTGAAGCGCTGCCTGAACTAATACGCGCGCGATTTCATCCGCAGAATCTTCTTGATGTTCTTTAACAAGTTGTGCGATTTGTTGATGCGATAAACATCCGCTTTCTGTTAAACCATCACAAGCGAGAACAAGAATGTCTTCAGATTGTAGTATATCTGTGTCAATATCGGGAGTAGCCCTTAATCCAAAGGGGGTAGTATTAGAATCACCCAGTGCACGGGTCATAGCGATACCATGAAAATAGGGATATTTTTTTTCCAGATCTTGCAATAATATTTTTTTAGTTACTAATTGGTTATTTGAATAATCTTTAGAAAAATCAGCGGAGACTTTGCTTTCATCTTCTATACACCAGAGAGCACATTTATATTCATAAGGGTCAGGATAACCCGCAGCATCAATGTGATGCTTATCAGGATTGTGCAGCCGAAAATTGAGGCGTTTGCATTTGGGCTGTGTTTGATTCAACGCACCGACTTTAAAAGCCGTGCCATCCCCTATATTCACGGTGTAACTTCTTCCGTTGGGGGTTACTACTACAAAAGTAAGCGTTGAGCCTGATGACTGGGCTGCTGGCATTTTTTGCAATTTTTCTGAAAGCGACTGGACAGCGGCACGTAATATTTCTTGCTCTTCATCAATAGTCAGTTCTCCTGTACCAAAAGGCGCAGCTAACTCATCGTGAACAACCCGATCTTCCTGGGAGGGACGACGCCCTTGGATTTCAGCAATCCCAACACTAGTGTCCCCGTTCTTCGAAAGGCTGCTGTAATCAGTTTTGCCTGTTTTACAGGTCGCGATTTCATCTGCATTATCCAGACGCTTCCCAACAACTACTTTGTAGTTATTGAGATCAACCGTTAATTTTTGATGATGACCGTTTGAATTTTGATCATTTTCACTTGGCATCTTGCATAAACTCCAGCACTATCACTCTATGTTAGTGCAAATCAAATTATAGATAGACAATATTATACCCTATTTAGCCTTAATTTACTAACGAGCAAGCGCCTTTGAGGCAAAGGTAACTTGCAATCCAGGGCAGTTTCGCTATTCTAAGCGCCAATTGATAATCTGGAGCCTGAAATCATGCCCCGCGCCCTGCTTTCTGTTTACGATAAGACTGGTTTAATCGAATTTGCTCAAGGCTTGCATCAATGCGGTTGGACATTAATCGCCTCGGGAAGCACCGCTAAAGCATTGCGCGAATATGAATTGCCGGTTACTGAAGTGGCCGATTATACACAATCGCCTGAGATGCTGAGCGGACGTGTTAAAACATTACACCCTGCGATTCATGGCGGTTTATTAGCGCGTAATACTACAGATGATCGCAATGAATTATTAAAATTCGGCTGGGATTATATCGATCTAGTCGCCGTTAATCTTTATCCCTTCAGCCAGACGATTGCTAAACCCACTGTATCTTTAGAAGAAGCAATAGAACAAATTGATATTGGCGGCGTTACTTTAATGCGCGCCGCCGCCAAAAATTTTCAGCGCGTGACGTTAGTGTGTGATCCAGCCGATTATTCATCTGTATTAAATAACATTCGGCAAAATGATTTAACCGAAAACACACGCAAACGGTTAGCCATTAAAGGTTTTGCCGCAACTTGTCAGTATGATGCCGCCATTACGCGTTTTTTAGCGGAGACTGAATCAACGCAGTTAACGCTGTATCCGCAACAAAAATTGCGTTACGGCGAAAATCCGCATCAAACCGCAACGCTTTATAATTTTGCACCCAACGATGGCCCACTAGGCGGTCAATTATTACAAGGTAAAGAACTTTCTTATAATAATTTATTAGATTTAGACGCTGCCTGGCGCACGGTATTAAGTTTTACTAAACCAACCCTTTGCATCGTTAAACATTTATCGCCTTGCGGCATTGCTTCGCATGATCAGTTAGCACAGGCTTATCAAGCGGCGCTGGCTTCCGACCCTGTTTCAGCCTTCGGCGGTATTATCGCGAGTAATACTGAATTCGATGAAGCAACCGCTATCGCGTTAGGTAATTTATTTGTGGAATGTATCGCAGCGCCAAAATTCAGTGCGGCGGCGCGCGCAATTTTAGCGAAACGGACGAATTGCCGTTTATTGGAAATTCCCCGCTTAACCCTGGAACCTTTGCAGGAATGGCGTTCGATTAATCGTGGGTTACTTTGTCAGGATTTAGACGTGGGCGATCCCACGCAACAAGAATGGAAAGTGGTTTCGAAACGGCAACCGTCTGAAGCAGAATGGCTGGCGCTGAAATTCGCCTGGCGCGCCTGTCAGCCGGTGCGTTCTAATGCGATTGTACTTGCAACAGGCGAAGCGACTATCGGCATTGGCGGCGGCCAACCTAATCGGATTGATTGCGTACGTATGGCGGCTGAACGCGCGGGCGAACACGTGAAAGGCGCCGTTATGGCTTCTGATGCTTTTTTTCCGTTTCCCGATTGCGTTGAAATGGCGGCGCAATTAGGCATTACAGCGATTATTCAACCGGGTGGTTCTATGCGCGATGCAGATTCCATCGCTGCAGCGGATAAAGCGAATATGGCCATGGTAGTGACGGGGACTCGTCATTTCCGGCATTAATGCGTAAGATATATCCACCCTTAACTTTAATAATTTAACGATGACAGCACAAATTCTTGACGGCAAAAAATTAGCCGAAACCTTGCGGAATGAATTAAAACAACACATCGCACAACAAGTCGCCGCCGGTTTTGCGGCGCCTGGCCTGGCTGTTATTTTAGTAGGCCAGGATTCTGCTTCTAAAGTGTATGTCAACAGCAAACGCCAGGCTTGCAAACAAGTCGGCATTATTGCGCGCGACTATGATTTACCGGCAGATACCAATCAACAGCAATTACTAGCTTTAATCGATCAGTTAAATCATGATCCCAAAATAAACGGCATTTTATTACAATTGCCATTGCCCGCCGGCATTGATGCTAATTTATTATTAGAAAGCATTCATCCCGATAAAGATGTCGATGGTTTTCATCCCTATAATTTAGGCCGTTTAGCGCAACGCCGCCCTGCGCTGCGTTCCTGCACACCGTATGGCATTATTCAATTATTGCAAACTACGCAGTTAGATGTGCATGGACTGTATGCAGTCGTCGTCGGCGCTTCCAATATTGTGGGCAGACCGATGGGATTGGAGTTATTAATGGCAGGTTGTACCGCTACGATTTGCCATCGCTTTACCCGTAATTTAGAAAGTCTGGTTAAACAAGCGGATATTTTAGTATCGGCTACCGGCAAAATGGATCTTATTAATAGTGCATGGATTAAACCCGGCGCTATCGTAATCGATGTGGGTATGAATCGCGCACCGGATGGCGCATTAAGAGGCGATCTGGATTTTGCGCCTGCACAAGCGCGCGCGAGCTGGATTACGCCGGTACCTGGCGGCGTCGGCCCTATGACAGTTACAGCTTTATTGCAAAATACCTGGCAGGCAGCAATGGCACAACGCGCTTAATCTACGCGTTGCTGCCATTTCGTTTGTAATGGAAAGGTAAAAAATATGATTATTAAAACAGCCAGTTTACCTGCTGAAATCATCCGCATTGTCCGCGATAAAGCCACCGAATATCCTTTTACCGGCGAATATACCGATTTAGAACAAGCCGGCACTTATTTATGTAAGCAATGTGGTTTAGCGTTATTTCGATCGCAAACTAAATTCCATTCCGGTTGTGGCTGGACTAGTTTTGACGAAGAAGTTGCTGGCGCTGTTAAACAATTACCCGACCAAGACGGCAAACGCACGGAAATTTTATGCGCACGCTGTGACGCGCATTTAGGCCATATTTTTACAGGCGAAGGTTTTACGCCTAAAAATAGCCGTCATTGCGTTAATTCAGCCAGTTTAGATTTTGTAGCGGATGTAACGGTACAAGATACGGAAGAAGCTATTTTCGCCGCCGGTTGTTTCTGGGGCGTAGATTATTATTTTAAAAAATTAACTGGCGTTGTAAAAACAGAAGTCGGTTACAGCGGCGGACAAAAAATACATCCTACTTATGAGGAAGTATGCAGCGGACAGACAGGGCATTTTGAAGCTATCCGTGTGGTTTATGATATCGATAAAATTAATTATGAAGCCTTAACACGTTATTTTTTTGAAATTCACGAACCCACGCAAGCGAACGGCCAAGGCCCTGATATTGCACCGCAATATTTAAGCGTTATTTTTTATTATAATGAAGCGCAAAAAAATATCGCGCAGGCATTAATTAAAACTCTGATCGCTAAAGGTTGTCTCGTTGCCACTAAACTTTTACCCGTCAGTATTTTCTGGCGCGCTGAAGATTATCATCAGCATTATTATGATCGTATCGGGAAAAATCCTTACTGCCATCGCTATACAAAACGGTTTGATGATTAATAAAGTTCGCTTAACAGCATAATATCTATCTTTGAAATTTGCATAAGCTTACTGTTTATTTTATAATTAGCTATTTTATAGAACAGTGGGAGCCAATATAATGACTATTCAAGGCAAAGTTCGTCATATTGTCATGTTTGATTTTTCAAAGCTTTCAGAAGAAATAGTCAATCATCTTATTACCGGCTTTGAAGCCCTTAAAGCGGTACCCGAAGTATTAGAGTTTGAATGGGGCATTGAAAATAATGCAGAAGATTCGGCATTGGGATTCACGCACTGTTTTATTTTAACATTTGAAAATTTCAACGCACGAACGCGATATTTAAACAGTAGTCAACATCGACAATACGAGAAAGAAGTGATGCAATATAGAAATAAAGTTCTGGTGTTTGATTATTGTATCAACTAATCTGCTGATTTTAATTCATGATTTTAGAAGTACGGTAAAAAAAATAATTAATTTTTAGTTTCATTGCTTCATCAAAGCATTAAAACGCTTTATCATCTCTTCACGAGTTACTTTTTCTTTTTTTGTTGCAATACTCCAGAGATGGCCAAATGGATCTTCTATACATCCTAAACGATCACCAAAAAATTGATCTTCTAAAGGCCTCACTAATTTTGCTCCTGCTGTTATTGCTCGCTCTGCAAATTTATCTACATCCTTAACATATAGATGAATTTTAATAGGCGTTCCGCCAAGAGATTTGGGACTGAGCGCTCCCATTTCTGGAAATTCATCTGTTAGCATAATAACAGAATTGCCGATCTTAATTTCAGCATAACCAATTTTCCCATTTGGCATTGTCATTCGCATTAATTCAACTGCATCAAACGCGGTTTTGTAAAACTCTAACGCTTTAGATGCCTCTTTTATTATTAAAAATGGTGTGGCGGTATGATAATCACTTTGCACGATACTATTATCAGACATATTTTTTTACCTCAAGAAAGCAGCTATCGAAACTAATCAGGTTTTTTGTTAAACTTCTCATAATAGATACTACCATTAGTATTGTTAAGCTATTCAAGCCTAGAACTAGCATACAACATTGTTTTAGTTATTCTTCTAGAAAATAATCTAAATTTATTCTTTTTACTTCATAAGTCTGCATTGGTAACAATCCAACATTATGCTCAATCATTAATTTTGCTAAAGCAGCGCCATCGATCAAAATTATCTTAGCGCTAATACTCTCAACATAACCTAGTGCTTCTTTAGTGAAATGGGTTGTTGTAATGAATACACCCTTATGCGCGCGTTGGCCTTGTAACGCTCCTGCAAATTGTTGAATTTCTGGCCTGCCTATTGTCTTATCTCTCCAACACTTAGCTTGAATATAAATAATATCTAAACCTAATTTGTCTTCCTTAATAATTCCATCTATACCTTTATCGCCAGTTTGCCCTATTCTCTGGCCAGCATCTTGCTTTGAACCACCGTAACCCATAGCAAGCAACAGATCAATAACTATTTGTTCAAAAAAACTTGCGGAACAATTTTTTATGGTTTGCAACAATTCACTCGCAAGCAAAGAATATAATTGCTGGTAAGCATTTTCTAATGCTTCATTTGGAGTTTGATTAATTGATTCTTCATATGATTTGCTTTGATTTCCTTTATTTAATTTTCTGAATTCCAAAAATTCAGGAAATTGGTCAAGAAATTTTACATCAACTCTTGTCGGATTAGCTGCTAAAGCTTTTTTTCCTCTTTCTGTGATACGTATATAAGCCCGTCATGAAGACTCTAATAG
>JBEPVU010000005.1:0-17850 GCA_041690855.1 Gammaproteobacteria bacterium
AGGGCGGCGGTTTTGTAAGCCATTAGTGCGTAATACATTAAATTCTTCAGTGAATAAAAAACTATTATTATCGATTTGATGCCAATCAATCAGTGCAATAGTGGGGTTAGCTTTTTTACCATCAATAAATTCTGTGACCGAAATGCCGTACACTAAATGATTATAAATTTTCTCATTAGCAACCGTTAAGCCTTCATTAAGCGCAGGGGAGCCTATTTCGTTAATAATAAAGTCTATCGATTTATCTGATAAAAAATGCTTATGACCAGCGAATGAGAAATGACGTTTTTTTAATTCTTTGCGTAACACATCACGCAAAACTACTTCGCTTGTTTTACCGCCGCGGGCGGCTAGCGCTTGTTTAGGCGTTAAAAATGTCCAGCCTAAATTGCTTAATAATAGAAGTGCCGGAATTTTAGCGCTGAATTCTTCCTGAAATTTTGGGGCGGGGGGATGTGGTAGGTTCATAAGTTGTCCTGTTAATTTAATTTCACAATTTATCAAAAATATATTGTGAAATGTTTTTTAGGCATAAACAGCCTCTTTGTTATCAATTTTTACTCTTCGCTTGCCTGTTAATAGTTGTTGCATTAGGGCTTTTTTCTCTTGCTTAAAGGAAAAAAGTTGTTGGTTCAAGTTTTCAATTGTGCAATCAACTTCAGCGAGTAATGAAGCAATTTTTTGTTGTTCTTTTAACTTGGGTGTTGTGAATTTTATTTGTGAGAAATTTGTTTTGTTCAAAATAGGAACTGCTGTTATTCCTGCTAATGCAACCAATTTTCTTTTGAAAAATTCAATAAGATAATAAAAAAACTCATTGCTGTGATTTTTATTGATTATGACCGCATTTATTTGTTGATTTGTAGACATTTCTTCAGCCGCGATAGCATTTTTACCAATTGAAGCAATGCAAGTTACTAATATACTGCCTTTTGGTACTAATCTAACTTTAGAAGCTCCTATATTGCTTAATTTTCTAACTGTATTTTTAACATATTTCTTTTTAAAGTCTTCAGCTGTTGCCCAAGAAATTAAGTCGCCGTAATTTTCTTTCACAATTTTTGAAGGAGTGCTACCTGTAATAATTTTGCCAAATTGTGCTACTGTCAATGTCTCCCAAATTTTTTCAAATCCTGAGAAGCGTTTTTTGCCAGTGAGCAATTGTTGCATCAGCGCTTTTTTCTGTTGCTGACTGTTATTGAGTAATTGTTTGGTAGTTTCAATGGCTTTATCCCAGGTGGAGAGGATTTGGGCAATTTTGATTTGTTCGGGAAGAGGGGGCGTTTTTAGCAATAAAGGTTTTAGCACTTGAAGATTTATATTTTTCTGAGCATTTTGTGTTGCTTTAGAATCTAAATTTGCTTTACTAGTTTCTAGTAACAGTTTAAGCCAAAAATAATGCGCTTTTTCTTGGTAGGGTTGTATTGCAACAACACTATCAGGACATGCAACATCGAAAGTAGTAATGGCTGTATCGCCAATATTGGCTGCAATTGTTATTAAAATCGTATTTTTGGGAAATAATTTACTTATTTTTAAACCTTCTTCGTTTAAAGTTTGGCTAAATTTTGTCAAATATGTACCTGCAGAACCTATATCACCTGTTTGTACAAATGGAATGGTTCCGCCAAAATATCTGGGATCATTGCGAGGTCTAACAGAAAATTTTCCACGTTCAACTAATGCTAAATTTTCAAGAGTCATTATTTTCCATCCTTTTGGTAACATGATTTAACTCCTCTGACTAATTTTCTTCTCTCAAGGGAAGAAAGGAATATTTTTAATAACAAGATGAAATGCTTACTATTTTCTACTATAATAATTTTTGTAAATATAAAAAACCGATACATTTTTAATTAAAAAAACATTATTTCTCGTCTTTCTCATTTTCCATTCCATCACTCACACCATTCAACCCAACACTCAATTCCGCCTCAATTTCTTCAACAGTCGGCAAACTACCGCGCAAACTATCTGGTAAAGAATGTGTAAGTTGTGTATTCCACTCAGCTACACTAATAGGTTGTTTGCTAGCGCCGAGTGCGTATTCTACTAGCACACGGTTTTTCTCGCGCACCAGCAAAAGTCCTAATGTTGGTTTGTCGTCAGGATGACGTAATAGTTTATCCACGGCATGCATATACATGCCTAATTGCCCACCATCGCCGGGTATAAATTTGCGTGCTTTTAATTCAAGCACTACATAACAACGTAGCTTAAGATGGTAAAATAATAAATCCAGATAGAAATCTTCATTGCCTAATTCTAAATGCACTTGTTGTCCGACAAATGCAAATCCTTGGCCTAATTCAAGCAAAAATTTTTGCACATGTACCATCAGTCCACGCTCCAATTCAGTTTCGCGCCGTGGGACATCGGTGCCGAGAAAATCAAAAAGGTAAGGATCTTTAAAAATTTGTGCCGCCATGTCTGAATCATCTGGCGGCAATGTGGCAGGAAAATTATTCTGTGCTTTGCCAAGTCGAAGATGCGTTTGTGTCTCAATTTGAATGGCTAAAATATTGCTTGACCAGCCATGTTCACGCACCTTGGCAGTATACCAGAGCCGTTCTTCACGAGTATTAAGTTTTTCAAGTAAGGTGATATTTTGACGCCAGGGTAATTGTGCAACAGTGTGTTGCACAATTTCACGATCTGGCCAGGCTAGCGCAAAAGCACGCATATATTTAAGGTTACGCGGAGAAAAGCCTTTCATCTCAGGAAATGCCTCGTGCAAATCAGCGGCCAGGCGATCAATAATTTTTGCTCCCCAGCCCTGTTTTTTTTGTTTTTCCAAAATACGCTGGCCAATGTTCCAATATAACAATACCATGGCTGTATTGCTGGCCAGTACAACCCGTAAGCGCTCGCGCAAAATGCACTGTTTTAAATCAGCTAACCACGCAGCATAATCAGCAGGCATTTCAACTAGAGTGGGTGCAACAGGAAACAGAGCGCTACGATCCACTTGGCCACACTGTTTTCGCTCAAAGGCTGGCCTTGAAGTTTTATTGATACGCTTATTATTCATAACCCAACTCCTTTAAATACTTTTCCATTTCAATTTCAAGATCAGCTAAATTAGTTTTTAACATTTCGCGTTCTTTACGTACGGCCATTAAATCAATTTCTTCTTCCTCTTCAAAAGTATCTACATAGCGTGGAATATTTAAATTGTAATCATTGTCAGCAATTTCTTTTAAAGAAGCGAGATAACTATATTTGTCTACATTTTTTCGTTCCTGATAAGTAGTAATAATTTTATTAATATTATCTTGCGTCAGTAGATTTTGATTTTTACCGGCTTTAAATTCACGGCTGGCGTCAATAAATAAAACATTTTTATCATTTTTTTGATTTTTGAAAATTAAAATGGCGGCAGGAATGCCCGTGCCATAAAATAATTTTTCCGGTAAACCAATAACAGTATCTAATAAATTTTCTTCAATAAGTTGCCGGCGAATTTTGCCTTCGCTGGAGCCGCGAAATAATACACCATGTGGAACGACAACGCCCATGCGGCCGCTTTTGGGTTTCAGGGTTTCAATCATGTGTAAAATAAAAGCGTAATCACCTTTGGTTTTAGGGGGTATACCACGGCGAAAGCGCTTGAAAGGATCACTGGAAATTTCATCGTGTCCCCATTTATCTAAGCTAAAGGGTGGATTTGCAGTAACAATATCAAACTGTTTTAAGTTGCCATTTTGATCGAGTAGTTTAGGATTACGAATAGTGTCGCCCCATTCGATTTTATGATTATCTTCGCCATGCAAAAACATATTCATTTTAGCCAGCGACCATGTGGAACCAATGGCTTCCTGGCCATACAATTCATAATGCTTACTATGGTGTTTTTCGCGTATTTTGCGGCCGCATTTCATCAATAAAGAGGCAGAACCACACGCAGGATCGCAAATAGTATCGCCAGGTCGTGGATCTAATAATTCAGCGATTAAATCGGAAATTTCGGGTGGCGTATAAAATTCACCGGCTTTTTGGCCGCCACTGGCGGCAAAATTTTTAATTAAATATTCATAGGCATTGCCAATAACATCCAATGAACCTACGCGGTTTGGACTTAAGTTTAAGTCGGGTTTTGCAAAATCTTCTAACAGATGGCGTAATATGGTGTTTTTTTGCTTTTCTTCACCTAATTTATCAGTGTTAAAAGAAATATCCTGGAATACGCTTTTACCAGCATCGCGTAACTTGGTTCCGTTGGCTTCTTCAATAGCCTGTAAACAAATATCGATGCGTTCGCCATTACCGGGTTGATGACGGCGTTCCCATAAGTTAGTAAAAGTTGCTCTGAAAGTGTCATTTTTAATAGTAACCTCAGGAATGACAAAGCGCTCATTTTTCATGAGTTCTGTAATTAATTCAGGTTCATCACCATGCTCTTTTTGATACGTATTATAGTGGTCTTGCCAGACATCAGAGATGTATTTGAGAAATAACATGGTGAGAATAAAATCTTTATAAGTATCGGCGCTGATAGTGCCACGAAAGGTATCGCAGGCTGCCCAAAGGGCTTTATTAATGGAATCCTGGGTTAATTTATCTGTCATATGCGTGTGTCCTTCTGGTTTGCTTCTTTGAGTAGATCGGTAGCAATTGCATTCATTAATGTGTGGTTGTTATACATTATCTGCTTAATTAATTGCTGTTGTTGCTTTAAGGTTTCGTTAAGTTGAATAATACTTTGTTGTTTCGCCAGTGAGGGGATAGGAATAGGCGTGGCTTCTAATACGCTACGCCGGATACTTTTAGTAAGTGTGCCTTCCGCTGCACGTTGATAATAATGCTGGCAGGGAATTTGGTTCAGTAGCCAGGCAAGATAAGCGGGGAGTATGTGTTTTGATGCACAACTGATTTTATAAAAATGTGGCGCCGCTACTGCTTGAATTTGAAGTGCTGTTTCATCAACTAACACCGCATAATTATGGCTGCCTCGTGCTGCAAATAGAATATCACCTGGCTTTAGCCAATCGGGGTTGGTTTTGCCGGATAGTCTGGTTTTAGTACAGGCATGCCAGTTGATGCCTGCCTCAACGGATACATCTTTCATTTGAACGGCATGTATTGAAGAACCCATTGCTTCAGCAATTCGGCCTCGAAAAGGGTAGCCTGCTGAGATATGAGAGATACTGTTAAGTTTCAAAATTTTACCTGCATCATTGTTGATGATGTTATTATAATACCAAAGGGCTTACTGATAATCAAGCTTTTATTGCTTCATAGGCTTTGAAGCTTTTAAAATTTGATGAATGCAGCGGATTGCTGTAATCTGACTGGCTGCAATTCTTTGATTTAACAGCAGTCCAGAATCAAATGATTTTCAGCGCAGAAATGGCAGCAATTCCCGCTCACCTGAAGCGCTGCATAATTCTCGTTTTTTCAAACTATTTAATTTACAAGGAGAAGTAACTATGCCGCATATAAAGCAATCTAATAAATATTTAGAGAAGAGTAAACTTTTACAAAATAACAATAACTCTGGAAATGGTTGGTTTAACTTTTTTTCAACCTGCTCGTCTGCGAATGCATTTAATTGGGCGCAATATTTTCCTAAATTAGGTTTAATGGCCGATTGCTTTACTTTTGGCGGATTCCCTATGTTTGTGCCAGAAGGAATTAAAAAATCTTTTGCTTTGGCGCTCAGTTTTTATCACATTACTTTGACGCAAGCACAAGAAAATACTTATGACGAATATAAGCATAATTATTTCACGGATTCATTTGGAGAAACTGGTTATAAATTAGATATCTTTAAAAATTCTGATATTGATTTAAAAAAACTTGCAGAAAAAGCCATGCAAGCTTGCTCTGCGACTATCGGCCAGCCTGGTAATGTGACTTATGAATTAATAAAAACAGTACAAGATTGGTATGGCGCTGGGCAAGGCGGACATTATATAGAGGGAGCGAAGTTCTGGCGAGATATTGATAAGGCGGCACAAACAGAATTTGAAAATTGCATCTCTAAAAATATTGATCCTTCTATCAATACTGAGGCAATAGGAATCGCTATAGGTACTATTGTAAGTTTTTGTATATTGGCTGGTTGTGGCTTTGGTCTTTATAAATATTACAAGAAGCATTATTCTAGCAACGACTTGGAAAGTCTCCCATTGAACACTGGAGATAAAATTGCTAGTAGGTGTTGTTATCCATAAAGTAGGTTAAGCTTTTTTAAATATAAGTTATTGCTTACAAGAATAATGGTTGTCATATTCGAGCGCAAGTTGTAATTTGTTCCAGGCAAAATCCCAATTAATGCGTTCTTGTTCTAAACGAATATTTTGTCCCCAGTATTGTTGTTTGAGGTGTTGATAAACGGCTTGCTCGGCTTTAGTTAATAGCGCTAGTGTATGAGCAGTCGTTTGTTTTTCTTCATGTCCCCAGAAGACTTTATGCTGAAACAACGTTTCTTCATCCATCATAATAGATTGTAAATCAGGTAGATAAGATCGTGCTTGATGTAATATTGCAAATCCATGTGTATCTAAATCACCCCAATAGATACATTTCGCTTGTGCGACCCAAGGCAGATGGTCAAACACGTCTACATTATAACCAAGACGTATAAAGACAACAGCGCCTGGTAAATCGGACATCGCTAATCCTGTTTGAAGATTTTCGACAATAAAAACGTGCGTAGCTGGAAGATTGAGATTAGCCAGATCTTCTACAGGAGCAGTGATATCACCAAGTCCCCGCGTCAACGTTCGCAATGTTTGATCGAGTATTCTCATGCGTATCAGCAAAGGTGGCGTCTTTAATCCACAGCGTTGATAAAAATTTAAGTCGTTAGACGTATCGCCCTGTATCGCAGCAACCAGTTTAGTGAGCAGCCCTTTGTGTTTTTCCAGCCATTTGCTATCGATACCTACAATCGGTAATTGGCGGGGGTAGAGATTAGAATTTGGGTTTGCATTGAACCAGGTTAATAATGCAGACAGACGCTGAAAGTCGATGGCGCTATAATCAGCCAGCATGTCAAAATGGCGTGGCAGACACGTTGTCAGTGCAGGCCAATTTGCAATTAATGTCTGATAACGGAAGATGGCCTGGCGCCAGCGTGGAGTTTCGCCGATCCAGGCTGTTACGTCTTCAGGACTTTGTAATAGGAGCTTTTCTGGTAAACGCTGAATGCCCAGTGTTTTCCAGCATCGTTCACACCAGACTAGCCGTCCGGCGCCTTGCCATGAGTGCCACGCCGCCACCCATATTTGAATGCCTGTGATTTGTTTTAACGCGGCTTGTTCTGTCGGTACGCCCAGTTTGATCTCAATAGGCCATTTATTTTCGGAAGGTTGAGCGCCCAACCATTCGCGCTGTTTGCTCTGAAAACGGCGCATAAGCAGTTGATGGATATCGTCAGGCAGCTTCATCAACCATTTCTCTGTGAGCATGTTCTGGCAGTTTCAGTCGCTGATGTTCGTTATCATATTCAATGAGTAATACGCCGGAGGTGCGGCGATCGGTAATATCGACAAAACAAGCGCCGCCGATAAAAGATTCTAATGTCATCACTGATTTTAAGGGTGTGGCGATAATCATTTGAAAGCCGAAGTTGGTAAAAATATTCATCGCCAGGGCAGTAAATTCATTATCTGCTTTATCGAAGGCTTCATCGAGTACTACCGCTGCGTATAGCGGAATGCCGTGATCATGTCCACCCAACTGATATCGGAGTGCTGCGGCAAGACAAGTCGTTGCAAGTTTCTGGCGTTGACCGCCAGACTTGCCTGCGCCGCTGCGATAAATCTCTACTTCAACGCCGCTTTCATCCATTTCGCGGCCAATAAATTCAACATGTTGTCTAACGTCTAATACCGATTCCCGCCAGCGTTTCTGTGCAGGATCCTGATTGGCCAGGCGTTCCACCAGGCGGCGCAGTGCGAGAAAACGAGATTCCGCCAATTCTCTGTTTTCGCTTAAAGCATGATTGAGCGTCTGAAGAATATCTTGCTTAAATTCTCTGACCTCAGGCAATTGCCGATCGGTAGCCTCGATACGCAGATAAGTGCATTGGCCAGCACTCTGATTAAAAGGAACCTGGCTGAGGCTATTATTAACCATATCCATGCGCTCCAGGATCGATTTTCTAGCATCATTTAAGTAAGTTGAAAGTGCAGTCAGGTTCTGGTGGCTCTGATTTTGCAGTAATTCAAAAAAACGGTGTTCATGCGCGGGCAGGCCATCCCTTTCAAGTTGAGTCAGTTTAGCAAAAAAATCCGGCGCAAAATCTAAGGCAGCGCCCAGGTTAGCAGATTCCGCTGGCCATTCGCGGAGAAAATGTGCAAACTGATTTTTAATAATTTCTGTACAGTCGTGAATCTGCTTATTAACCGTTTCCAATTCTTTACTCATCTGCTGAACTACGCTTGTAGTCAATTTATCGAGATTATCAAGCGTGATAGTAACGGCCAGTTGCTCAAAGCGCTCGTCTAATCCTCGTGTCTGGTGTAACGTCAAGGGAATAATAGTGGGATCTTGCTGCAGTGCGGTAAGCTTCTGATCCGCAACCGTAATATTTTCCTTGATTTGATCCTGTTTAACATTGGCCTGCCGCAGATTTTTATCGGCATCATCACATTTTTCTTTTTGATGGTTAATTTTAGCGCTAAGGTCTTGCAGAGCTATATTGCTTTCGCGCGTTTCTTTAATTAATTTTTCAAGCGTATCGATGCGAGTGAGCAGTGGCGCGAGATCAATTTCCTGCCATTGTAGGTTGACTAATGTCTGACAGTGGATAACGCGGTTGTCTTGCTTATCTTCTTTTTCTTTTAGCACAACGATTTGCCGCTGTAGATGGGCGATTGTTTCTGCTAATTGCTGAGCCTGCTGCTCAAAAATCTTCAACTTTTCTCGATTATCAAACCCCAGTACCCAATGACTGCGATCATCCACGCGGTGGCGATCATCTTTTTCATGGCGAATTTTGTTGTGTTTGATCTGGCCTTCTTTCGTTAATGCACGGTCTGTATTTCGAAAAGCCTGTAAAGAATCGACACAGGCATAGTCAAAGCGTTGACGCAGTTCCGTTTGTAGCCACTCGGTATAATGACCTTCCTTGATGTTGAGTTTAAGCATCAGCGAATTTTGGCCGACAGGTTTAGTCTGGAAAATATCAATGCGTCCTGTTCTATAATAAATCAGGCGTCGTCCTAAATTAGCGGTGTTAACATACGTGTTCAGAGCATTGTAATGACGTTCGTCAACTAATAAAGATAAAGCAAATCCATACAAAACACGTTCGATAGCGCCTTGCCATTGAGATTCAGCGGGTTTTACTTCAATGAGTTCGCCAACGAAGGGTAGCATGTTCTCCGATATATTGATGGCATTAGCAATTTCTCTACGTAAATCGAGCATAAGGGCAGGGACATTGGAGGGTTGACGCTGCAGCGCTGCAATTTCGTTTTTTGCCTTTTTAAAGGCAGCGTCAGCATCTCGTTCTTGACCTGCAAGCTGAATATGCTGTTCTCGAATCTGACTACTATGCTGTTTTCGAGCTTCAATTTCCTGACGGGCATTGCCCACGAGTTCGGCAAAGCCTTGCGGCGTGTCAGAGAGTGTCCAGCCAAGATGGCTGCAGGCGTCCTGTGCCTGATTGCGCTTACGCAAGCGTTCTGCGCGTTGTTGTTCCTGATTGCTTTTTTCAGCCTCCCATTGCTCGATACGATCGCCGCCTAGCGCACGATGCTGCTGCTCCAAATCGCGCAATGCAGCCGTATTATTGTCATAAATACTTTGTTTCTGGGCGATTTCACCGGCTATGCCATCCGCTTGAATATTAAGCGTAGCAATAGATTGCTTCAGCAGATCGATGCATCGAAATTGGCAGTAATTATTGATTCCTTGTTGCAGTTCATTTAACGCATTTTTATGTACTTGAAGCGATTGCATTTGCTCATATTGCAGTCGTGCTGGCGTCAATGTTTGAATTTGCTCACGCGCGATAACAACGGCTTGATGGGCAGCATTGAGTTCGCCGAATTCGCTCACTAACCGGTCGGCAACTGCAAAGGTTTCCGGTTTGTCCAGCATAAAATCGCGCAGGAAAGTATTTAAATCACCAAGATTTTTCGCTGATTGCGTTTTATGCAATAATCGTAGCGCCATTTCATTTTCAATACCAAACAAGCGGCTGAATCGATCACAATAAGGACGAAATTCATCGCGGGTAAAAGCATCTGAGAACTTTTGTTTAAGCTTGCGGACGTCAAAATTAGACTGGCTGAAATCTTCCAGTTCGCGCAAATCAAAGGGACGTTCAAAGATAAGATAATGGCGTTTTACATCGGCATTACCGTTAGCGCTGCCGCGCAACCAGAATACCTGTACCAAAGTGATGTTTTGATTCTGAGTGTTTTGATAGGAGAGCGCCAGCGCAGACCAAGTGGTTCCAGCACGCAGGTAACGAGTAGCGATTTCACCGGAATCATCGTCTTTCTGTTCTGCCCAAGCGCCGCGTATATAAGTTACCAGATTTCGGTCGCGGCCGGAGCGGTCTGCTTCACGCGCCGCCGCATTAAAATCAATCCAGCGCGGGGGCGTGAGTAACGCTGAAAAGGCATCGAGCAAGGTTGATTTACCCGCCCCCGATCGCCCGACGAAAAGAAATCCACGCGTTGCAATAGGAATATCGTGGATGTCAGAAAATGTGCCCCAATTGAATACTTGTAACTGGCGCATACGGAATTGTTCTGATGCAGAAAAAATATTTATTGCTGATGTCGGCATTAGGGTGTTGCCTCCTCATCGGGTCTTACTGAAATTTTGCGGTGGTATAGTTTAGTGAGTGATTGAATCTCTTCAGCCGAAAAAAGCAGTTTCAGGGTAGGCGATATTTCAAATCGATTATCACTGGCGCGAATTTTCTGCAAAATATTATGCTTCTTAATTTTTTCGATGGAAGCAAGAATACGTTTTTGGAATCCGGCGTGATCGGTATTTAAAGCGCGTTTATAAAGCGTAAGATATTCTATGATTTCGTCTATTGAAATAACCGCGCGTTCACAGTGTGAATCGGCCTGCGTTAAACGCTGCCGAAGATGGAGTAGAAGAACCGAATCAATAAAAGTCAATTGCGCACGGCGTAACAGCAGAGGTACTTCCAAATCGCCTGTATCAGCCTGGCGCGTGAAAGCGACTTGTATATCTCGATCAATAACAAGATCAAGAAACAAATCGGCAAGTCGTTGCCGGATAATGGTTTCATCCCGAATCAGCATGGGCCAAAGTCGTGGATGACGGCGTCCATCCAGTGCAGGGCCGGAGAGCAGTTGCACAAGGACGCGGCGCGTATCGAGTAGCAATTCACCGGTATCTCCCATGAAAAGTGCAGTACTTGAAGTTGAGTTCAACGTGTCTGGGTGGATGTCTTCTTTTGGAAGTGCATCAGTATTGGGTTCAGGCCAATTCATGCATTTTATCCTTTAAAAAGAAAATTTGGGGTATACGCGCACTGCGTTGCTGAGTATCTTCACCTATCCAGGTTATGATTTCACTGCTGGCTACCTTGCAGCCATGGCGGCTGCCCAGGGCAAGCAGTCCTACTACGCTTCCCAAGCCTTGTCTGGCTGGAAACTGTTTAAGAATTTCAGCAATGGATGCTTGCGTCTGTTGTTCAAGTACTGTCAGGATATTTTTTTTCAAAGTACGAAAATCAATTTCAGATTGGAACACGAGTTCGCTGATGGATGCAAGATCAATGGGCGGCACATCGCCTGCTGTCATTTGTTCAGGTAACGCTTGCAGGGCAGGATCATGAAGCGCCCATTGTGAGAGTGAGCGTAAACGGCTGCTGGTCAGTGTCAGCGTATACGCCAGGGTTTCGGTTGTTTTTATTTCATCTTTGATAGCCAGTGCAGCACGCTGTGCTTCCTTGAGAAGTTGTGTGATCCGTCGTTGTTCAAGATATTCGCGGCTTTGAACAAAAGACTTCAGGCTGCGCGCGAAACTTTGCATAACCTCGTGAACTGCGCCGCTTTGCTCAAGCAATGTCCGTATTAATTTACATAAGAATCGGCGCTCTTTTATATCAAGCTGTGTTATAAATTCACGGGACATAATACTGTCGATGGCTTGCTCCAGAGTGGCAAGCTGTTCAGGATGGGTCAGCAGGCGCCAGAACGCGGAGAAAGTTCGGCCTGCATCGCTTTCTGAAATTAAATCGATACCGGCGAAAAGTGAATCCAGCACGGTACCTCGACTGCCATCGCTATCCATAATGCGTTCTCTGAGTGTTCGATTCAAATGCTCGAATTGGTCGCGCACACGTCGAAAATCGCCGGTGAGATCGTCTGCAAGCGTAATAATTTCTCGTAGGCGTTCTAAAGAAGTTGAATGTGAAAGTACGCGCATCTGGCCTTGATGAATAGCATTAATCTCTTTTTCGATGCGTGCCTGTTCTGCCGTCAGTCGATCGATACGCCGGAACTTATCTTTATCTGTATCCTCTGCAAGTCGAGCCAATGCCTCAATGACAAGCGCCAGACGGCTTTCAGTTGCAGTAGGATGAGGTTGTATAAGGCCGGAGAGAAATCGAATAGCCTCCACTGCTGCGGTCGATAACTCGTATTCTTCTTCTGTTGCCCCAGGCGGAAAACGCCTTTCCAAATAGCCATCGGCAAGCCAGTTCGATACATACGCTTGTGCAGTCTGAGGAAAATCTTCGCCTTGGGAACGCAAGGCCTCAATATCGCGTTCAATACGTTCATAGAAAATCGAAGCAGGTAAGCATCTTTCAGTTTCGTAAAGATGTGTTTGCAGCAAACCGATAATAATAGGGCTATTGCTGGCCGCCAGCAAACGCCATAGCGGTTGAGTTCGCATGGAGCGATAGGTGGTAATGGTTTTATTCGCTTTCACGAAATTAATCCTTCAATATTAAGCTTAATGAATATATTTTTATGGCGCTCAAAAAGCAGAATATATGCAAAAAGAAAATTGTTTTACATAAACTACGTCGATTATTATATAGGATGTTTAAGCATAAAAAATAGGTAATATCTCTATTATTACCTATACTTGACCATAACAGTTTCTTCCAAGAACCCTAATTTTTATCTTAGTTTCAGGCTCAAGCTTAACCTTAACCTTAACCTTAACCTAGATATACCAACTTATATCTACTTATACTTGAAATTGAGTATAAGTTAGTATAAGTTAGTAGAACTTGAACAGAGTGATAAAACCAGGATGATATAGCATGGACCCTATTCGAAATCCATTTTCCCCAGGAGCAGGTTCTCCACCGCCTATAATGCCCCCCACAATTTAGACCAGCAAAAATAAAAAATTTGAGAGATAATCGCCTCTAAGTAGAGGTAAAAATGTCGAAGAAAAAGCAATGGTCAGCAGCAGCAAAATTTGAAATTGCGCTATTAGCGCTCAAAGGCGAAATGACGCTGAATGAAATCTGCAAGCATTACGCAGTGGCGCCCAGTCAAATTCATGCGTGGAAAAAACAATTGCTAACACAAGGCGCACATGTGTTTAGTAAGCCGAATAAATCACCGGCCGCCACCACTGAACATGAACAGACGCAGCGGTTATTATATGAGAAGATCGGACAGTTAACAGTGGAGCGTGATTTTTTAAAAAAGGCCTGGGGCAAACTTCACGAGAACAGCGACACCCCTTAATTGAAAAAGAGCCTGTGGCGTTAAGTTTGCGCCGTCAATGTGAGTTGCTGAATATTAATCGCAGCACATTATATTATGAAGTTACCAGCCCTTGCATTGACGCTATTAATTTAGTCAATGAAATACGCAAGATATGGGAGCGCCGTCCCTTTTAGGGTTATCGACGTATTACGAAAGAACTGCAGGCCAGTGGGCATTGCGTGAATCGCAAGCGCGTACAACGCTTAATGCAATTGGGAAATATTCAGGCGCTCTATCCTGGCCCTAATACAAGCAGGCGTAATAAATTACATGCCATTCATGATTATTTATTACGTAATGTGACGATGGAACGGATTAATCAAGCATGGATGGTCGATATAACGTATTTACGATTAGAACAAGGGTTTGTTTATCTGGTCGCGTTAATTGATGTTTACAGCCGTTATGTAGTGGGTTGGTAACTCTCTAACACATTAGAGACAGGTTTCTGTATCGAGGCATTAACATCAGGATTAAGGCTGGCGATACCGGAAATAGTGAACAGTGATCAGGGGTGTCAATTTACCAGCGATGAATGGGTTAATTTTTTAAAGGAACAAAAGATTAAAATTAGCATGACGGGCAAAGGCCGCTGCTTAGATAATATTTATATTGAGCGATTTTGGCGTAGTGTTAAACAGGAAGAATTTTACTTAAATGACTACGCCGATGTAAAAACATTAAAAAAAGCAATCAGCGCTTATATTGAATTTTATAATAACAAGCGATGGCATCAATCCTTGGATTATAAAACACCGGCACAGGTTTATTTTGCTGGTAAAGAAGAGGGCGAAGGGGGTGTGGAAACTGTGCAGGAATGTAATGTTACCACCCACTTAGCTGTTAATTATATTAATCAAATTGAAGAAGCGAACTCTCCTAAACTTTTTTAATAGTGTGGTCTGGACAGTGGGGTCATTTCAATAATTCCATAATTTTTAGTATTTATATTGAAAATTTACTCATTTTATGCAAAAATTGCCATAAAAGTCAATAAAATGGTGATTTATCAATGATTATCGAGTTTAAAGTAAGCAATTGCCTCTCTTTACGCGACCCGCAAACTTTTAGTTTGGTTGCAAGTGCAGGCGAGGAGCTTGAACAGAATATCTTCCCTTCTGATGCTGACTCATCCATCCGTTTAGTCCGTGCTGCGGTAATATATGGAGCAAATGCTGGGGGTAAAAGTAATTTATTAAGTGTACTATTATTTATGCGCACCTTTGTCTTACAGTCCGCAGAATCGCAGCCAGGAAGGAAAATCCCAATTCAAAATTTTTCTTTTGATAAAACAAGTTGTGAAGCTGCAAGTGAGTTTGAAATAACTTTCATTAAGGATGGGGTGCGATATCAGTATGGATTCATTGTTAATGAGGATCGCGTTTTACAAGAATGGCTATTTGCATACCCATCAGGACGTGCGCAGCAATGGTTTAGTCGTGTATACGATAAAAAGAGTGATAAATATGAATGGAAGTTTAGTAAATTTTTTAAAGGGGAAAAGCACGTTATTGAGTTGACCCGCAGTGACGTACTCTTTTTATCTAATTCTGTAAAACTTAACAATAAACAATTGATTCCAGTTTTTAGCTGGTTTCAAAAAGATTTAGTATTGATCGACTCTGCTAGGGGTAGAGGGCTTAGTTATACCAAGAGTATTGATCAGATGAAGACGGTTGTTGGTAAGCAGCAAATATTAAAATTCATGCACGCTGCAGATCCCAGTATTTCCGATATTGTAGTAGATAGTAAAAAATTTTCAGAAGAATTTTTTCCTGATAATATGCCACAGGAAGTTAGAGATTATTACAAGAAGGAAATGCTTGATAAAGATATTCACCGGATAAAATTGATACATGCATCAGGCAATATATCCTTGGATTTAAATCAAGAATCTGATGGAACACATAGATTGCTTGGATTTGCAGGCCGTTGGATAGATGCATTAGAAAACGGTCGAGTCTTAGTAGTGGATGAACTAGATAATAGTTTACATCCGTTAGTTGTAAGATTTTTAATTGAATTAATTTGTAATTCTAAGATAAACAAGAAAAATGCACAGTTAATTTTCACAACCCATGATACATCCTTACTTGATAAAGATTTATTACGTCGTGATCAGATTTGGTTTGTAGAGAAAGATAAATATAATGCCACACAGCTTTATTCTTTATTAGATTTCAGTCCACGAAAGCAGGAAGCGATAGGGAAAGGTTACCTCCAAGGCCGATATGGGGCATTACCTTATGTCGGTATATGGGGATTTTGATGGGAACAGGTAATCTCTTTCATAAAAGAAAGGAAAGAAGTTTAGAGTCACTTAAACGTAAGAAAAATAAGCGTGAAGCTTACGCTGTTATATTAATTGTTTGTGAGGGCGAAAAAACTGAACCAAACTACCTCAATGGATTGTGTGAAGACCTGAAATTAAATAGAGCAAATATCAAAATTATACCTTGCCCTATTGGTAATGATCCAATGAGCATTGTTAAGTATGGGTTACAAGAGTTTGCTAAAAATAAATATGATGGTGTGTATTGCGTGTTTGATAAAGAGTACTCTAATTATCAGGCAGCTTTAAACAAGATACAAACAAATTTCACAAAGGCGAAAAATAGTATCCCAATTTATGCTATTACTTCAGTTCCATGTTTTGAATATTGGCTTTTGTTGCATTTTGTTAATAGCGCTAAGCCTTATCGTCAGGTTAGCAATAAATCTCCCGGGGATCAGCTAATGAGTGAAATCAAGAATCATCTTTCTGATTATCATAAAGGTTATTTATATATTTATGAGAGAGTAAAAACGCGTCTCAATGAGGCGCTTCTTCGTGCAAAAAGAATAGATAAACAGCAAGAAGAAAATGGAACGGATAATCCATCAACTAAGATTTATATGTTAGTAGAATATTTGATAAATTTGAAGAAATAAAAATGTCAAAAACTTAAATTATAATTTTTTATGTCTGATTTAAATAACTCATTGAGTAAAAATGCAAAGCTGGTTTTAAAATATAAGCTTTAACTTGTCTTTCTTGCAATACGATATAGTTCATATTCATTTTCCATCTCCTGCTTTTATTTTTTTCAATTTATGGCAATTAATTGTATTTAGAGATTATCCCAATTGTAGCTAACCATTGCTCTACTAATCGAGGCCATTCCGTTATCGGAAGCTTAGTACGGCGCAGTCCAAATCCATGACCACCTTGCGCATACAAATGCATTTCTACAGGAACTCCTGCGTTTTTAAGACCGATATAATATAGGAGAGAATAGTCAATAGTGTCTACTGGATCATCTTCTGCTTGTAATAAAAATGTAGGCGGTGTTTCTTTAGTGAAATGAATATTGGGATTTAGAACAAATGGCTTACCTTCCATTTGCATGTGTCCTGGATAGAGTGCAATCGCAAAATCAGGACGGCAACTTTCTTTGTCGGCAGCATCGATAGGAGAATATGCCCGTTTTTTAAAATGCGTGCTAATATCAGCAACCATATAGCCTCCTGCTGAAAATCCGATGACGCCAATTTTATTAGGATCAATATGCCATTTTGCAGCATTTAATCGAAGGAACCCAATCGCTCTTTGCGCATCTTCCAACGCAGTTGGCGCTTTAGGTTGAACCTGACATTTGCAATCATCATTCCAATTTGGCCCTGAATTAGGAACGCGATATTTTAGTAATACTCCCGTTATCCCTTGCGATGCTAGCCATTCGCAAATCTCTGTACCTTCTAAATCAATTGCCAATCCATGAAAGCCGCCGCCTGGAAACACAACAACAGCAGCGCCTGTGTTTTTTGACTTCGGAGGGTAGAGGGTGATTGTTGGTTGCGTGACATCCCATACATCAATCACTGGTTTTCCGGCAACAAGACTATTGCTTATCGTAACTGATTCTGTTCTTGAATAGGGTAAAGCATCTGGCATTTTTCCTTCTGGCCATATTGGTATTTGTCTATATCCTGGTGATGGTTGCCAGATTTGTGCCTGTACACTTGTGCCATAAAATGCCAATAAAAAATAGAAAATAAATGTCCAAAATCTTTTCATGATTGGTTCTTTCCTTAAAAAACTAAATTTATAATTTACAGCTTCTGTAATAATTTTAGTGACAGCAGAATTTTTAAAAAGAAATTTAATAAATTCTTTAATCATGGTTGTACC
>JBEPVU010000006.1:0-17340 GCA_041690855.1 Gammaproteobacteria bacterium
TAATACCACCTCTTTTTCCCGTACGCCAAAATGTCCAGCAGTGCCGGGATCTTTACCGCCATGTCCTGGATCAATCACAATATTGATCACACGTTGATTATCAGCCGTTGCAACCGGTATGGGTAAGGGTGTTGAAGGCGGTGTTGCAGGAGTTGATTTTGCAGGTGCAGGTTTAGCGGTTGGCTGGTTTTGTCTGGCCAGCACTTGCTGCAGCATATCTTGTTCTAACTGGCTGCTTTCATCAGGCGTTGTTGGAGCAGCAGGTATAGAGGCTTTTTTCACTTTTTTAATAACCGGTGGATGATAACCGGGTTCATAAAGATCAATATTTAAATACGCTTTACCGCCACTGCCTTTTTGCAATTCCACCCCATGATGGACAGGCTTGCGCAAATCGAATACCAGCCGCAACGTGCCAGGAACAGGGTAGCCGCTGCGGGCGCCAATGATAGAGGTTTTAATAAAAGCGCCCCGTAAACCGGTCGCCAGGTGGGCGCCTGGAAAATCGATGACTAAACGGTCGGGGTTTGCTAAGGTAAATAATTTATATTCAGTGGTTGCGCTTAAAATTAAGGTCACGTGTGTTTTGCCAGGCGTGCCAGATACCTGAAATCCCGTAATGCGTGCGGTGGCTGCATAAGCTAGCCAGGGGCAAAGCAGCACAACGGCTAGCAGTAACCGCCAGCGTATCCTCACGATATTGAAACAAGCTTGCACGGTTGGTGTTATATCCTATAAGGTCTTTTAAGCAAGGCAGGATAATATACGTTTTTAAGATATTAGGCAAAACTGCCCGGCTTGCTGAATGGCATGCTTGCGTTTACTATTTAATGACAAGGCAACTTTGGGAGAAATACGATGTGGCAATTATCGCAACAACCGCTGACGATTAAACAGGTACTGCTGCAAAGTTATGTGCTTTTTAAAGTCTCGTTGTATAAAATGCCTGTGTTACTTGCTTTGTTTTTTGTCTGGCTGGCATTGCCTTACCTGGTTGCGTCTTTTGTAAATACAGGATTAACTGATTTATTGCATAATTTTTTTGCAGTAAAAGTATTTATTTTGATGCTTATTTATTTCATAGGAATTTTCTGGATTTACGCCGCTTTTTATTGCCAATTAAATTTTATGATGCAGCATGATGCTGATAACATGAATAATTTAACAGATTGCCCAGCGGGAACCGCTGCAGATTGCCTGTATTTTGTTTTGAAAAAATTGCCGGTATTAATGATTGCTTTTGTGCTGGCTATTATTGCCAATGTTTTTGGTTGGGTATTATTATTAGTTCCGGGTGTTTATTTAATGGTGGTGATTACCCTCTATTATCCCTTAATTGTTATTGATGATCTGGGACCGTTAAAAGGTTTTGAGTATGCCGTGAATTTAGTGCGGGGCAACTGGTGGCGCTCGGCATTAGTCATGGTAGTGCCGCCTTTGCTTTCCAGTTTATTAGTATTAGTGTGCAATAATATTATTTTTCTTATAGTGCATTTGCTGCATTTGCCAGTAGCAAAGACAATAATAGCTAATATTTGTGTGCAGTTGTTTTTAGGCACATTATTTTTGCCGATGTCTGCCGCGGTTAATTTAATGCAGATTCATAATTTAAAATTACGTAAATCTGCCGTATCATCAGAACCTCCTAAAGTAAATTTATCGATAGTGCATGGCTAAGCAGAAAGTTTTTCATACGTGTCAATCTTGTGGCGCGCGTTTCCCGCAATGGGCAGGGCAATGCGGTGAATGCGGCGCCTGGAATACCTTAGTAGAAGAAGTGGGCATGAAAGTATCTGCTGCACGTATGGCTGCGCCAGGCGGTTATGCGGGTGTCAACAATGTGCAGGTAACGCCGTTGCATGAAGTCCGGCTGGAAAATATCCATCGTTTTTCCTCTAACACCGTTGAGCTTGATCGCGTATTAGGCGGCGGCGTGGTGTTAGGTTCTGTCGTGTTAATTGGCGGCGATCCCGGCATTGGTAAATCCACTTTATTATTGCAAGCCATGTGTGAGATGAGTTTGCATCACAAAGCTTTATATGTAACCGGCGAAGAATCAATGCAGCAGGTTGCGTTGCGTGCGCATCGTTTAGGGTTGCCGCAGCAACAATTGCAATTGCTGGCGGAAACTAATGTTGAGCGGATTTTAGCGGTGGCTGCTCAGGTTAAACCGCAACTGATGGTGATTGATTCTATTCAAACCATGAATACTGATTTGCTGCAATCTGCACCGGGTGGCGTAGGGCAGGTACGTGAATGCGCGGCGCAGTTAGTGCGCTTTGCGAAAGGAACCGGCACCACCGTGTTTTTAGTGGGGCATGTGACGAAAGAAGGTATGCTGGCCGGGCCGCGTGTGCTGGAACATATGGTTGATACGGTTTTATATTTTGAAGGTGAAGCGGATAGCCGTTTTCGTTTGATTCGCGCGATTAAAAATCGTTTTGGCGCGGTGAACGAATTAGGCGTGTTTGCTATGACGGAAAAGGGTTTAAAAGAAGTGAGTAATCCATCGGCCATTTTCTTATCGCGTGGTGCGGAGCCAGTGTCGGGTAGTGCGGTAATCGTGACGTGGGAGGGCAGTCGGCCGATGCTGGTGGAAGTGCAGGCGTTGGTGGATACTACGCATCTGGCGAATCCGCGCCGTGTTACTGTGGGGTTGGATGGTAATCGTTTGGCTATGTTGCTGGCGGTTTTGCATAGACATGGTGGTGTTGCAACGTATGATCAGGATGTTTTTGTGAATGTGGTGGGGGGCGTGCGTGTGGCGGAAACAGGGGCGGATTTGGCGGTGTTATTGGCTATTTTGTCGAGTTTGCGTAATCGTCCTTTGCCGAATGATTTGATTGTGTTTGGTGAGGTGGGGCTGGCAGGGGAAATTCGGCCGGTGCCGAGTGGGCAGGAGCGTTTGCGGGAAGCCGCTAAGCATGGGTTTAAGCGGGCGATTGTGCCTAAGGCGAATGCGCCTAAGGGTGGGGTTGCGGGGATGGAAATTATAGTGGTGCAGCAGTTGAGTGAAGCTTTAGGGCAATTGTAATTCAATGTAAGCGTTTAGTTTGTGCGGGTTAACAATGGCTGCTTGTCCTTTGGTAAACACGCCGTGAATACATCCCTGTAGGCTCAACTGCCGCATCCTGCGGCAGATGCTTTACCAAAGGACAAGCAGCCCTTGTTAACTATAGTCATCGCACCTGAATTTTCAGGTTTATCGCTGTCATCCTGAGGAGCGCAGCGACGAAGGATCTCCTTGGATGTGTGCCTATAGGTATGAGGAAGTGAAAAATGCAAAAACCGATTGGGATTTTTGGGGGGACGTTTGATCCGGTGCATTGTGGGCATTTGCGGGTTGCGTTGGAGTTGTATCAGCGGTTTGGGTGGCAGGAGGTGCGGTTGGTGCCTTGTCGGCAGTCGGTTTTGAAGGGGCAGAGTGTTGCGAGTGCTGATCAGCGGTTAAAGATGCTGGAATTGGCGGTTGAGGGGCAGGCGGGGTTGGTTGTTGATCAATGTGAGCTGCAGCGTGCGGCGCCGTCTTTTATGATTGATACGTTGATGGCTTTGCGGGAAATGTTTTTTGATTATCCGCTTTGTCTGGTGATTGGTTATGATGTTTTATTGGAATTGCCGCAATGGCATCGGTGGCAGGCGCTGTTGGAATATGCGCATCTGGTGGTAATTCCGCGGCCGTTATATGTTGTTCCTGAACACAGTGCGATTGTGGAGTTGATTGAGAAGTATCAAGTGAAGGATGCGAAATTGTTAGAGGAAAAACGGGCGGGAGCGTTATTTTTTGCTGAGCTGACGCCTTTAGCGATTTCTGCTACGAATATTCGTGAACAGATCGCTCAGGGGTTTAGCCCGCGGTATTTAGTGCCGGATGCGGTATGGGAATTTATTCAGCAGGAAAAATTGTATTTATAAATAATAAAATGTTGCAAGTTTGCATAAATTGTTTATAATGAATTTTAGAGTAATTCTGTTCTTTTTGAAACATTGCAAAATAAGGGAAAGATTATGGCAGCTATAATATTTGATACATTAGTTTATGCTAAAAGAGCAAAGGAAGTTGGTTTTAATGAAAAGCAGGCTGAATTTCAGGCAGAGGAGCTGGCTAAAATTGTCAATGATAAATTAGTGACAAAAACGCAATTAAATTACGGTTTGAAAAATCTAGAATATCGGCTGTTGATAAAAGTGGGTTTTATGTTGGTGGCTGTGATAACAATATTAGCGGCCATTATAAAATTTTAATAATATTTGAAAATAAATAATAGTTGGGCTTTGGAAAAAATGACAAAAAAAACTTTAAAATCTTATGTAGTAGCAGTGTTGGAAGATCATAAAGCAGTTGATATATCTGTTTTAGATGTCAGGAAATTAACCTCGGTAACGGACTATATGATTGTCTGCAGTGGCAATTCTAATCGGCATGTTAAATCTTTGGCGGATTATGTAGTGACTAAAGCCAAAGAAATAGGCGTAAGACCGCTAGGGGTAGAAGGTGAGCGGGAAGCAGAATGGATTTTAGTTGATCTGATCGATGTAGTCGTTCATATCATGCTGCCAGCTACGCGAGGTTTTTATGGGTTAGAGAAATTGTGGGGAGCATAAATTTAAGGATTAAATTCATTTTTATGTCAGACGCCTATCAATCTTGAGTTAAGCTGGCACACACTCAATTATTCCATGTAAATAAAAAATAATAATAGAGGTATCTTATGCCTTCCAGTTCAAATATCCTTTCTCAAGACGTTAAAAAAATCATTGAATTTTTGAAGTCAAATAATCAAGCAGAAATTGTGCAAGCAAAAGAACTATTTGAAACCCTTGATTTTAATGCGCTTACTAAAGCAGATATTAATTTATTGCTAAATTCTGAAAATAGTGTAGATGCAGTAATTGATAACTCAATATATTTTTTTAAAGCAATTAATATTGCCTACAAAAATAAATTTTTGGATAAATCGCTATTGAAGAAATACTTAGCGACAATTTCCTTAGAAAATATAATTAATTATATCGCTAGAAATAATATGAAATTTTCTTATGCGGTAGATTTATATACAAAATATTTTCAATTGCTTCATACCCTAGAAGAGTTTTCTATTGTAGAAATTTTGAACTTACTTGAAAATAACAAGCACATTGCAAAAAATCATGGGGAGAAGTGGTTCACTAGCGCGCAAGCGAATATTATTGATGCTTTGCTAAAGAATATTCAAGCAGAAGAAGCTTATGAATTATTAACCACTCTGGAAAAAGCACATCCTGAATTAGAATTTTCTGCTAATTATAGGGCTGAAAAATATAGCAATTCAACGCTTACTTTTATATTGAAAACAGTTGAGCAGAATAAGTTTTCTGGATTTTTGCAAAAATGCAAAGATTCAATCTATTTGGGTAAAATAATCACTCAAATTTTTAGTCATAAAGACTTAATTAAAAAGTATAAAGGCAAAATGTCTTATATATTAGATCAATATTTTGCCCTTGAATCTGATTTAGAACAGCTAAAACAACAACAAATAGTAAATAAATTTGGCGCTGAAAATATTGTTAAATATTTAGCAGAATACTTAAAAATTGGTGCTTTAATAAACGGTGTGGTAGTCAGTGCTTTGCTTGCAAATAAAGAATCACATCATTATTTGAAAAATTTTATCTTACCTTTGGTGATATATTCCAATCAGCAATCTATGACTGGTAAAGCTATAATATTAAATAAGCCATTATTGCAGATTGAAGATATAAAACTTATTATTTTAAGTGATGAACTGGTTGAAGTAATCGCTAAATCAGAAGAGCAATTGCGAGAATTAACATCTAATATAAAGCCAACAATTTTTTATCAATGGTTATTGAGTGTTAGCAACCCTTTTGTTAGAAAAAAGCTGGCTTTTTATATTAAAACAAACTTGCTTGAAATAGTAAATTTTGAATTAAAAAAGAATTCACCTCAAATAGATCCTGAATTATTTTTATTGGCTTGTGATAATGATGTTATAAATCTGATTATGCGTATAGGAACAGCAAGAATAATTGATATCATCGCGTATTTTTCATTACCGACTATAGTGGATATTTTAAATAAATATCCGTCTAATCATATAGATGAATTAATAGAGGCTTTGCCTAAGGCAAAACTGGAAGTCATTAAGTTATTGTCGGATAGCCAGGTAGGAATAAGTATAGTTTCTCATTTGCAAAAAACAGCTAATAGAAAGACATTATTTATAACCAGCTTATTTGTAAATACGCAAACTATCGGTTTTCTTAGTAAAGAAATAATTGATTATATTAGTGATGATTTACTGAGATTGGCTGAAAACAAGAAGGATCAAGAAAGAGATGCAATTGCTGGAAACCTTTTGGTTGTTTTAGATAAAATTTATAAGGGTAATAATAATATTTTTTTAAAATTTATTATTGAAAATGGCGGCGAACCAATAAAAATGGATTTGATAGCTTATATTAGCGCTGATTTTAATAACAGGAAACACCTTATTAAGCCAGCATTGGCAAAAATCGCTATCCTGAAAGTAAATGCGCTAACTAATTTTGAGTGCTGGTATACTTATTTGAATATTAACCAGATTTTTGAATGTGCAAGCGGCAATAGTGTAAATAAAAGAAAAGTTATTAAGTATAGCTTACAGAATAGATTAGCTGACATAAGCCCTGAAAATTTAATCAGGCTTCTGGAAATATCAAATAATTATGCTGAAGATATAAACCTTATTAATACCACTTTAAATTTAAAAATGTGGCATGAAAGTATAAATATCGAGAAACGTATAGCACTTATAAAAATATTATTTAACGCTACTTTAGTTAAGAACGCATTAATAAATAATTTTACTGTATGCAAAAAATTATACGGAATTTTAGATGATGAAAATAAAGTAAGCATCTATAACGGCTGTGCAAAATTACCAGGCGTTGCGGCAGTTATAATTAAAATAGCCAGTCTGAAAGGCGATAATAAAATTAAACAAGCATTACTTCAAGATAGATTAATATTGCACAGTGATACTTTATTTAAGATTTTTGAAAAATTAGATTTCAAACAAGATTTTGCGCTTATTAAAAAACTTATTTTAAGCGCTAAAGATGATGATTTATTTGGGTATATTAACAAAAATATCAATAATTTTAATTTATCCGAAAAAACAGCACTAATTAATTTTATTTTGATTAATAAGCCAATAACGGATAATAACCAAACTGAAATCAGTTATTTGATCAATAAGATAGAAAAAAGCGATTTATTGGCTGTTATTGAACAACGTTTGAGAGAAAAATCTATCACTAACGAACTAACTATAAAAATTCTAACCAGAAAATTATCACTTGAGGCTATAAGTACCACAATAAAACCTGCATTCTCTGATATTCATGCTAATGTTTTACTGCCAGGCAAATGGGCTAAAATTATCTTATTAGATAGGTACTCTGAGCTTTCTGACGACGACTGTCAAAAGTTAGTTAAATGTTTAAATCATAAACATAAAGAATCTATTTTAAAAAATAAAATTGTTAATGGAGTATTAAAAATAAGGCAAGCTTTTGTTGCTGTATTTTTATCTAGCGTTGATATTTTACATACTATTTTAACTAATTTTGCTGATAAAAATCATACAGCCTTATTAGTTTTTATATTGCATAATAAAAAATTAGTATCGGCTTATGTTGGAAATAGTAAAGACCATTTACCCACTATCTGGTGGAATAAAATTTTTTCGAATAAATTATTGTCTTATGAACAATTATGTCGATATGGTTTATTATTAAATGAAATGGCGCTTTGTTCTAGGGAAAATTTTATTCAGGCAAAAGAAAATTTTGAATCTTCTATTATTGTTAATTGGAATTTAATGGTTAGTTATGATTCTCTCTCTGATAACAAGAGAGGTTTTCTATTAAAATATGTTTTTACTGATAACGATAAATTTATTGAAATATTAAGCATTGATCAATTGGCTAGCGCAATTGAATTTTTAGTTGATAGTGGCAGCAAGAAAAATATAGCCATTTTTACCGCTATTTTTTTAAAAATAAAGTCGCAGGATGCTAAAGATAAATTGTTAAAAGCTTTTTTCACTATAAAAGCGCTAGATGCCGAATCTATTTTTGCAATAATACCTGGTTTGTCGCCTATTGATGTTGTAAATAATCAAAAAATTATTTCACAATATTTAGATATAAAACTAAGCGGTTATAATGAAGAAAAAGTATTAATAAGAATTAGCGAGATTAAAAATAAATTAATTAAAGTTGAGCATGTTCAAAAAGAAATCCTGGCTAAAGAAACTGCAATCAAGCAAATGGAGATAGAACGTATAAAAATTGAGGCGCTAATTGCAGCAAAAAATCAGCAAAAAGTTGAATATCAGAAAAATATTGCAATACTGGATGATTTGCTAAAGCAGGATAAGACTGAACTTGAAGCCTTTGAAAAAGATCACAGCGGAAAGATTGACGGTGATTTTTTACGTAAAAATACCAATAAAAATAAAAAATCTACGCGTGTCTATGAGAACCTTGCTGATGATGTTCAAGCAAAAATATTAAAAGTTAAAAATAATACTAATATTCTTAAGATAGAACAGAACCAGCTACAAGCACTCGAGTTAATATTAACAGAAACTAATGCAACATTGAATACACTCTTAAAAAGCCGAGAGGATGCATCTAACATTTGTATAGACCTGAAAATACAGGTAGAGCAATTAAAAAATGAACAGGAAAAACTGTCCAATGAACAACAGGATGTGGAGAAATTACTTAATTTTCTGAACAAGGCTTCAAAGGGCATTGTTGATGATAAGGAGCGTGAACGTAAAGTTCAGCTTATACTTTGTATTCTAGGAACTGAAAAATTAAAGAATAGTTTGCCTGTTGCAAAAATACAGGATTTATTGGCCTATCTTTTAGAGCTTAGTAATAAACCAGCTGTTTTTTATCTTGCTGCTAACGCTATCTTTACTAGTGGATTTTATAATAAATCAGTTAATAAAAATAATAAATTGACACTTTTTGAATGGATGTTGCAACAAAATAAATATTTGCATGCTATGAGTGAATCAGTGGGCAAAATTGGTTATGAATCGCAACCATTCAGCGTTGATTTGCAAAAAGCATTAACTGCATGGCTCGCACAAGATGCTTACTCGAAAGTGCGTATACTGGCTAAGCAATATTTTTCCAAAGAAGCTAAAAAAAAATTGGCGCTTATTATTGATCATGTCAAGCCGAAATTAACATGGGGACAAAGAATTAAAGTGGGTATAGCTGAATGGGCAAGTGGAATACCCTCTATTAAAAAAGTTAAAGCATCCTCCTATAATTCGTTGCCGGGTATTATGAGTGCTATAGGCGAACAGAACATGCAAAATGATAAGACTATTATCGAACAACAATCTTTACCAGCAAAACCAATAGAATTGAAAAATAATAGTTCATCTATTGCTTTATATCCTTCAACTTCTATTGGATTAATATTTAAAACTACAAAAACAGGTAGTAAATACTCTTCTGAATATAGAGTTAAATAAAACATTATTTATAGAGCACGGATAATATGATATAACAATTGCAAAACTACCCACGCATAAACACCAGCCAGCACATCATCGATCATCACCCCAAAACCGCCTTGCACATATTTATCCAACCACCCAATCGGCCATGGTTTCCAGATATCAAACAAACGAAACAGAAAAAATCCCAACACAACCCATTGCCAGCCCTGCGGCGCAGCCAGCATCGTTACCCCATAACCACACACTTCATCCCATACAATACCTTTATAATCATGTATACCTAATTGTTTTTCCGTGACATCACATACCCACACGCCTGCCACAATACTAACCATTAAAATACCCAGATAAACCGCCAGCGGTAAATCTCGAATTAATAAATAAAGCGGAATCGCCATCAGCGTACCACATGTTCCTGGCGCAAACGGAATTGTCCCACTGCCAAAACCAAAGGCGATAAAATGAATGGGATTAGTCCAGATAGTGCGTGTTGAAACCGTTGTATTCATAATTTTTACTCTGCGATAGACTTAACAGCTTATTCTTTCATTAAGGAACTTATAAATGGGAAAGTCGTAGTGCTAAACACTTAACTTTGGATCTTGCATAATCGCTTGAATCGAAATTCACCCTTGGCTACCTTTTTGGCGTCATTATAAATAGCTTTATCGATTCTGATTGGGATACCCATATGATTACCTACCATTATTTTAATTGAATATATTTGTAGTATAATACTACAAATTTGCTTTATCTATCGTGCTTTTGGAGAGCATCAAAGAGTAAGAACCAAAAAATGTGTGCATTGGCTAGCTTTTTGGGATAGGATATAGGCGTGTTTACCTAACAATTCTCCTGAGCGAAAAGCTGCTTTAGAGAGCATCACTACAAAAGGTCACCAGTCAGGATTAGGCAGTTTAAGATCTCCTTTCAGAATAAAGCGAGGCACTTTTTTCCGCTGATACGCATCAAAGCTTTGTAGATTATCTTTATAATAAGGCAAGGAATTCTGTATATATCGGAAATCTTATTGCGCAAAAAATATAATGGGGTGTGAAAAATCTCTCTGCCAATTGATAAAGTCAAGGGCATCAGGTATCAATTATTATCGCATTATTAATTTGGAGGATGTATGGGTAAACATGTATGTTTTTCTTCGAACGGTCAGCTTCTTGCCTCAGGAAATTTCGATGGTACGATACAATTGTGGGATGTTCAAACTGGTGGTCAGCGTTTGAAAATGCTTTCTGCGCCTAAAAATTCTGCAATAAAAGTTATCTGCTTTTCTTCAGACGATCAACTTCTTGCCTCAGGGAATGCCGAGGGTACGATACAATTATGGGATTTTCAAAGTAATCAATGCGTAAAGACAATACAATTAAAAAATAAGTCTGTTGAAACGTTAAAAATGCGTTTTTCACCAGATAAACAGTTTCTAGCCGTGGTAGATATGGGTAACAGGCTTTTTTATCTGTTCGAGGTTGAAAGTGGCGAACAGCGGTTATTACTCTCTCATCAAATGGTGTTAGATTTTTACTTTTCTCCTGATGGGAAGATTTTAGTTTTAGCAAACATGTATGGCTATGTTCAACTCTTGGATGTTCAAAGCGGGAACATTTTAAAACCTTTTCCTGAGGAAACTCAAAAAGCGGAATTTTTCTATTTTGGAGCTTGTTTCTCGCCAGACAAGAAAACATTGCTCTTAGCTTCAGCAGATAAAGATCAGAAATATAAACTTCATTTTTTAGATGTTAAAAGTGGTCAGTGTTTACAAGTACTCCAGGAAGAAAAATTTTTTATATCTAGTTTCTACTTTTCCTCTGATAACCAACTGCTCATCTCAACGAATTTGGATGACACCATAAAAATACGAAATGTTCGAGACGGCAATTGTCTGAAAACTATCAATATTCCCCAAAAGATTGACAACATGCATTTATCAACTGTTGATAATGTGCATTATATAGCGGTTATTTTTGGGAACTATACGGCATGCTTTGCAATTCATTCAGATGTAGTCTTAATGTGGCTAATCCCTAACAAAAATACATTGTCTGCAAATAATATGCAGGATATTATCGATGAATTAATATTCAATAATCAGGGTAATAGGTTAATCCTCTCCCCGTTATTAATGGCATCGTTAAAATTAGCAAAAGAAAATTGCGTGTCCAATGACACCTTTAATCAGAATTTAAGTTTTCAAAATACTATTAGTCAAGCCCAAGCCGAGAAGCTATCACCTGATTTACTTAACCCTAACCCCACTTTTTCAAATACGACAAAAGACGAAATTCATTTAATGAACCATACTATTATAAATTATTTTAAAATAGAATCTCCCCCTGAAGAAATGCTAAATTTTTACTACGAAAATTTAATTCGAACTGAAGCAGAGGAACTCTTAAAAGGCTGCGATGAAACAGGAGTGTTCTTATTTCGGCAAGGCTCAATACCTGGTTGGATAGCCATTAGTTATTTGTACGGGAGAGAAGTGCGGCATAGCCTTATTCGATTAACGCAAGGTCAAGTAGAAACTAAGGAGAGCATATTGAAATCTTCGCTATCTGAGTATTTTTTTGCTTGGGAAAATTTCTTAAAAATACCTATTGTAGCCCCTCCCCTTGGTAGAGGCTCCCTGGCAGAGCAATCTTTTGGGTCAGAAAGGCAAGCTTCTTCATTACCTATAAGCCTAGATCTAATACGCACTGAGAAGGGGCATACAGTTATCGGAAATAAATATGCATTAGTTAATAAAATTCATATGAATGAAGCGGAAGCTCTTTATAAGCAAACAGGCATTCAAATTCCTTTTGAACCGGGGAAAAAGAAAACTAAATTTAGCGTTGGTCATGGCCATTTTGGAAATTTACGTATTGCCCGAATGACCATTGATCTAAAAATATTTGTCGCGGTAAAAAAGATTAAAAACACAAATATAAATTCTAATGCAATTGAGTCCTCAGAAGCAGAAGCACATATTCAAGGTCGATTAAATCATCCGAATATTATGCCGTTATTAGATTCTTTCAAAACTAAAGGTAGTCAAGGGCAAGATGTGTTATATCAATTTATGCCACTTGCAGGATTTGGTAATGGTGAGCATTTAGCGCAGCAGGTACTATCGAAAATTTCCAACTCTACCTTGGTAAATAATTTCTTAATTTTTCTCGCAGAAAACTTATTAAAGGCACTAGTTTATTTGCATTCACAACGGGTGGCTCATTTAGATATCAGATCGAGTAATATAGTGTTAGGTAATGATGGAAAGGTGTATATTATTGATTTTGGGTGTGCCCAAGAATTATCAGATTCAAAGGGAAATATTACCAAAAAAGATGATGGTTATATTCCCCAGTACTCTCCAGAACGAGTTGCTTTCCATCGATTCAAAAAAAAGGGAACAGAGCCAGAGGATATGGGAGAGAAGGTAGACAAATTTAATGCTTATAAAGCGGATATGTGGTCATTAGGTTTGACCCTTTGGGAGATGGCCACAAATAAACCTCTTTTCGGACGTTTTGGATTTAGAGAAATGTTAAATGTATGGGATAGTAACTATTTCGAATTTCAATTAAAACTGTGTCCTGAACTAAAAGATGCAAAGCCAGATAGCTTATTTGGATTAATAAAATTATTGTTGACTGTTGACCCTGAAAAGAGACCAAATGCAGAAATAGCATTGAAATTACCTTTATTTAGAAGTAGAAGGCTGAATGAGGTTGACCAAACAAAGTCTCTCTTTGAGGAGCTGCAAAAAGAGCTAGCCGTTTCTGAGTTGAAAAGGGTAGAATTACCAAAAGCAAAAGAACCCTATATATCAAAACACTCGAACCCTTATTATGCAAGTGTGAATTATCAAAATGATGATACTAGCCAAAGAAAAGATGAACTAAAAAACTCTTCTCAGAGTCCATTTATCATGATGCCACTGCCAAGAAAGGATAATCAAGTTGTTCAACAAACCAATCCACAACAGGATTCTATTAAATATCAGAATGTGTACAATAATTCTTAAGGGGCTGTCAAAAAATAACGGTTCTTTGGCTCTCCGAGAATTTGCGTTGAAATAGAAAATTTAGCGAAACAAAGTTATAATCGCTTTGAAATATTGCTGGATAATATCGGTTGTTTTTTATAGAAAAGAGTGTCTTCAGAGAATCTTGATTCGTTTTCTAGAAATTCACGAGGCAGAGAATCAGGTTACGCTATTGCTATGAAAAGAATCCGTCATAGATTTTGTGTAAATGTAAATTTATGGATTAGTGGTGCGGAATGTGGGTTTAAAAATGTTGAAATCCTTGCTGTCTACTCAAAAATTTTTCCCCATTTGTCCGTTGTAAACGTAACCCTTTTTTCTTTTCAATAATACCCACGCAACGAATACCACACTTAAACTTTGCAAACCGCCGCTCCAATTTTTTCACCTTATTAACCGGTACTGTAAAACACAACTCATAATCATCCCCCCCACCCATTGCACACTCAATCGCCTCATCCGCCGTGCAATAAGCCAGCAGGGCAGGCGATAAAGGCAGCCGATCCACCCACACCGTTGCCCCTACACCACTCGCCGCTAAAATATGCCCCAAATCCCCCATCAAACCATCTGAAATATCAATCACACCACTCGCCATCCCCCGCAACGCCACTCCCTCCAAAACCCGCGCTGTAGGACAATCAAGCCGATTAAACAAATACTGTTGTTCTGATTTTACAGACTTAACACGAGGGGTGGCGCGTAGGCGGGTCCCCTGCCGCGCGCAGCTTGCGAGCACGGTAGGGGTGAGCCGCATGCGACGAACGCCCTTACAGGATGTAAGGGCTGGACTTTTATGCGAAGCAGGATTGCGTAGCATAAAAGGCAGCGACAGAACCCCGAGTCCACCGATCTGACCGACTCCCCCCGTTAACAACCTCAAAGCCCCCCCCGCATCACCCAACGTCCCCGTCACATAAATACGATCCCCCACTTCCGCCCCATGCCTCGTTAAAGCCAACCTAAAAGGCACAAACCCATGAATTTGCACCGTAATCGTCAACTGCTCCCCCCGCGTAATATCCCCGCCCACCAACTGCAACCCAAACTGATCCACCAAGGCAAAAAACCCCTCCGAAAACCCTGCCAACCATTTCTTATCAACCACCGGCAAAGTAAGCCCTAACGTCACCCAGGCGGGTTGTGCACCCATCGCCGCCATATCACTTAAATTTACCGCCAGCGACTTATAACCAATCGCAACAGCAGCAGTATCCAAAGGAAAATGCACACCGGCGACTAACGTATCCATGGAAACCGCCAAAGCCTGACCGGCGGGTGGTTTTAATAAAGCAGCATCGTCACCAATGCCTAATAAAACATCAGTGCGCGATTTTTTTTTACGCTGGAAAAATTGCTGAATAATATCGAATTCTGATAATTGCTTTTTCGTTGACTTTGATTTAACCATTAACCTCAACCTGACGCAATTTTTTTGCTACTTGATCGGCAATGCCATTAATATATTTATAACTTTCTTCCGCGCCAAATTCTTTTGCCAGTTCAACCGCTTCATTAATGACAACTTTATAAGGAATTTCTAAGCGCTGCGCCATTTCGTAACTCATCATCCGTAAAATAACCAGCTCAATAGGATCTAAGTCCGTTAAATTACGATCTAAAAAAGAACGGAAATGATCGTCCAGTATTTGATATTGCGCTGGAATTTCGGTAATTAATTCCTGAAAATAAGCTTCATCTGCTTTAGGCATTAAACGTTCCTCGGCAAATTGCTCGGCTAATTCTTGAATAGAATGCTGCGCGACCTGCCATTGATAAAGCGCTTGTAAAGCAAACCGCCGTGCTTTATGACGTGCGGCGAAATTAATTTTGTTGGGTTTTTGCATCATTATTCTTCTTTGTCTTGTTGAGATTCGGTTGGATTCTGCAGGCGCTGAATTTCCTGTTGAAACGCACTGACATCTTGAAAACTACGGTACACAGAAGCAAACCGCACATACGCGACTTCATCCAGCGCGCGTAATTCATCCATAGCCCATTCACCAATTTGTTTAGAAGGCACTTCACGTTCACCCACGCTGCGTATGCGTTTGAGCAAACGTTGCATGGCGGCTTCAATCTGTTCACTGCTAACGGGACGTTTCTCTAGCGCACGCAGAATACCGGCGCGCAGTTTTTCTTCATCAAACGGATTACGCCGGCCATCGTGTTTAATAATTTTGGGCAACACTAATTCAGCCGTCTCAAACGTTGTGAAACGTTCATTACACACGGGACACTCGCGCCGGCGGCGCACCTGCTGGCCATCACCGACTAAGCGCGAGTCGATTACTTTTGTGTCTATCGTGTTGCAGAAAGGGCAGTGCATCAGGCAACCTTATAAACGGGAAATTCACGGCAAAGCGCTAATACCTGTTGTTTAACGCGCTCAATCGTGGCGGCATTATTAATATCGACCAGAATATCGGCAATCCATCCCGTCATTAATTCCGCCTCTTTTTCTTTAAATCCGCGCGTGGTAATAGCCGGCGTACCTATCCGTAAGCCACTGGTGACAAACGGCGAGCGCGGATCATTCGGCACCATATTTTTATTGACTGTGATATTGGCTGCGCCCAACGCCGCTTCTGCATCTTTACCCGCAATATCATTGGTAATTAAATCCACTAACAATAAATGATTGTCCGTGCCGCCGGAAACAATCTTAAATCCACGCTTTTGCAAAGTGGTTGCCATTACGCGGGCATTATTAATTACTTGCTGTTGATACTGTTTAAACTCAGGCAGCAATGCCTCTTTAAACGCCACGGCTTTAGCGGCAATCACATGCATTAACGGCCCACCTTGCGTACCTGGAAAAACCAGTGAATTTAATTTTTTTTCTAATTCAGGATTAGCTTTTGCCAGAATAAGGCCGCCGCGCGGGCCGCGCAATGTTTTGTGTGTAGTGGACGTGGTAACATCGGCAATATTCACCGGAGAAGGGTATAGGCCAACGGCTACCAGGCCAGCGACATGCGCCATATCTACGACTAAATAAGCGCCTACACTATCGGCGATTTCACGAAACTTTTGCCAGTCGATAATGCGTGAATACGCAGAAAACCCCGCGATAATCATTTTGGGTTTATGTTCACGCGCTAAATCAGCGACTTGCTGATAATCAATCTCCGCTGTTTTCGAATCCACGCCATATTGCACCGCATTAAAAATCCGGCCGGAAAAATTAACTTTAGAACCATGCGTTAAATGACCGCCATGCGCCAGGCTCATGCCTAAAATCGTTGCGCCGGGTTCTACCAGCGCGAGATAAACCGCTGCATTCGCCTGTGAACCGGAATGAGGCTGCACATTCACATAAGCCGCGCCAAATAACTGTTTAGCCCGCTCAATGGCCAGATTTTCCGCGATATCCACATATTCACAACCACCATAATAGCGCTTGCCTGGATAGCCCTCAGCGTATTTATTCGTTAACACAGAACCTTGCGCTTGCAATACACAAGGCGTGACGTAGTTCTCAGAAGCAATCAATTCTAGATGATCTTCCTGGCGTTGTTGCTCATGGATAATGGCAGACCATAATTCAGGATCAAATTCGGCGATGGTCATTGAATGGTTAAACATTAATTTTTCCTCAAATTATATCAGTAAATTTCGTATTTTCGCCTCTCCAGCGGGAGAGGCCGCCCAGGCGTAGCCTGGGCGGGTGAGGGGAATTAAAACAAGCTTTCTTCAACAATGAATTACATGCTGATAAGCGCTCCCTCACCCGCCGCTACGCGTCGACCTCTCCCGGGGGGA
>JBEPVU010000007.1:0-16991 GCA_041690855.1 Gammaproteobacteria bacterium
AAGAGCTCCCTCACCCGCCGCTGCGCGTCGACCTCTCCCGGGGGGAGAGGTGAAAGAATGCTACTTTAATAACGGCTGCAATTGCTGCCAGACTAGTGCTGGATTAAGCTGACCAAAACAAGGTGGTTCTACAGTGTGTGTTCCTGGATAGGTGCAATTTTTCTGCAGGCACGGCGCACAAATAAAATCAGCGGCTAAATGTGTTTGATAAGCGCCCATCGTGCCGGTCAATTGCGGATTGGTCGGCCCATAAAGCGATAAAGTCGGTATTTTTAATGCGGCGGCTAAATGGCCTAAACCGGTATCAACCGCTACACAGGCTTTAGCGCCCGCTAATACACCGGCGATGCCGGCTAAATTTAATTTGGGTAATATTTCTATTTGGGGTGATATCTGTGCGATACGTTGCGCACGTTCCTGTTCGGTTGCATTGCCCCACGGTAATTTTATTGTAAGCCCGGCGTCAACCGCTAATCTGGCTAATTGCTGCCAGTAGGTTTCCGGCCAATGCTTAGTAGGCCAGGTAGTGCCATGTAAAAATACTAAATAATTTTTTTCAGTCATAATCGCTGGCATTAATTGTTCGCGCTGAATGCCATAATCAGCAATCGTATCCGGCAATGGATAATTCAATACTTGCGCCATTAATTGACGCACGCGCATCACCGCGTGCTGCGCTGGATTAACCGTGTATTTATGTTGATATGCCAGCGTCGCCAGGGGTTCCCAGGCGGAATGCCAATCTAATCCGCAACGTTTACCACGAGCAAAATACGTTAAAAAAGCGCTTTTTATTAATCCTTGCGCATCAATGACATAATCATATTTTTCCAGTTGTAATTGCTGGCGAAACTGCCGCCATTCCCCTGTTTTTAAGGCTTGCCAGGGATCTTTACGCCAGCGCCGTAAAGCAACGGGAATGACTTTGTTGACTAAGGGATGCCAGCCAGGCACTTCTGCAAATGCCTGCTCGGCCACCCAATCAAAACGAACAGCAGCCAACGCTTGCCCGGCATCGGTTAATGCAGGCAGCGCATGAATAATATCGCCTAAAGAAGACGTTTTTATAATCAGGACTTTCATGCCGGTATTAAATCATGGATGGCTTGTAATACCAAATCGGGGGACAACTGCTTTAAACAATTTAAATGGCCTAACGGACATTCACGCTGAAAACACGGGCTGCAAGGTAATTCTAATGAGATTATTTTTACGCGTTCATTTAAGGGCGGCGTAAAACGTGGACTGGAAGAACCATACACAACCACTAAAGGGCGCTGTAAAGCAGCGGCAATATGCATTAAACCGGAGTCATTACTCACGACTAAATTGGCCAGTGATAATAAATCAACGGCTTCGCCTAAATTAGTTTTGCCGGTTAAATCAATACAGGCATGTTGCGTTTCCTGCTGAATTTCCGCGGCAACGGGTTGATCTTTCGGTGAACCAAATAACCATACCGCCCAACCTTCTTTTAATTTGGCGGCGGCAATTTTAGCGTAGTGAGAAGACGGCCAGCGTTTGGCAGGGCCAAATTCTGCGCCTGGACAGAGCGCTAAAATAGGTTTTGTCTGTGTCAAATTAAATTTAGTTAAAGTGGCATTAATAGAGAGCTGATTAACTTGTAAAGCTGGTTTCGGTAATTGCGCTTGGGCTGGCAAAGCGGCATTTTTAGGCAATCCTAATGCGATAAAACGTTGGATCATTAAAGGCAATGCTTCTTTGTTTAAATAACGAATGTCATTGAGTAATCCGTAGCGTAGTTCGCGCATCCAGCCAGTGCGGATAGGAATTCGCGCCGCAAAAGGTATGAGCGCTGATTTCCAGGAGTTGGGTAATATAATGGCTTGTTGATAGTTTTCTGTGCGTAATCTGGCGCCGATTTGCCAGCGTTTACGTAGTTGTAATTCGCCATGCGCGAAGGGTAGCACTAATGCTTGATTAACTTCTGGCATACGTTCCAGGAGTGCGCTGCTCCAGTTAGGGGCGAGTACATCAATGATAGCGTCAGGGTGTGCTTGTTTGATTGTTTTAAACAAGCTTTGCGCCATTACCATGTCGCCGACCCAGGCAGGGCCTATGATTAATATTTTTTTTGCTGGCATTGTTTAATTAAATTTATCTATTTAAGTCAGAGTATGTACTTACTGCAGAGTTGCATGTGTATGTCTCATATTCCTTCCCCCTTTCAGGGGGAAGGCTAGGATGGGGGTTGTTTAAATTACCCCCACCTTAATCCTCCCCCTGAAAGGGGGAGGAGACTTATCAGACATAATTAGCGAAACACTTAATATTTATGATATCACTTTTTTTCAAAGTCTTTTAAGAAATATTCGGCATCGCAGTAGGGACAGGTGACGTGGCCGGTTTCTTCGATGGGTAGAAAAATGCGGGGGTGGGCATCCCAGAGGCGCATGTCGGGCATGGGACAGGATAAAGGTAAGTCTTTCTGAGTGACTTCGTATTGGCGGCGCGTGCTGGCGGTTATTTGGTTTTTGTCAGGCATATTTTTATAATAAAAAAGTTATTGGGAGACTTCTAATACAAGACGATAAGGGCTTTTACCCTCGCGTACTCGGTTGACAGCTTCATTGACTTGCGTCAATGGTACGGTTTCTACTTGAGCGCCAATGTGATGGCGTGCAGCAAATTCTAACATTTCTTTGATGGTTTGGGTGCCGGCAATGTTACTGCCGCATATTGATTTGCGGCCATCGACTAATGACATAATGGAGGCGGTAATATTGGTTTCTAGTGCGCCTACAATACACAGTACGCCTTTAGGACGTAATAAGGCAATATAAGCAGACCAGTCGACGCCTTTGGGTGTAGTCGCTAAAATAAAATCGAAGGAAGCCTGATGTTTTTTTAACACGGCGTTATCGTTGCTTACTATAAAATGATCCGCGCCCAATTTTCTGGCATCGGGTTCTTTATTTTTTGAGGTGGAAAAAGCGGTGGTTTCACAGCCAAAGGCGTGGGAAAATTGTAGTGCTAAATGGCCTAATCCTCCAATACCCATCACGCCCACCCGCATGGCGGGATTGTTTATAAAACGGCGTAAGGGTGAATACACAGTGGCGCCGCCGCACAATAAAGGCGCGGCCTGTGCGGATGATAAAGCGGTAGGAATTGGAAAGGCAAAATGCGCTGGCACGCAGATGGCGTTTGCATAACCACCAGGACGCCCGACACACGTTGCTTGTTGTTTGCTGCACAAATTTTCTTCGCCCTGCATACACCATTCACAATAACCGCAGGAATCACATTGCCAGCCCACTCCCGCGCGTTCGCCTTTTTTCAAGTGTTTAACTTGATTACCCACTTCAATAACCGTGCCTACAATTTCATGTCCGGGTATTAAGGGGTAAGCACCAGTTTTCCAATCATCGTCAATTAAATGAATATCAGAATGGCAGATGCCACAATGCGTAATGCCGATGAGCACCTGATCAGGCGCTAATCCCTGTGTTTCATACGTAAAAGGCGTTAATGCATCCCCTGATTTCATAGCGGCGTAAGCATTGATTTGCATGTGTATTTCCTTAAATAATATAAAATAAACTTAGATAAAATATACGTTTCTATTTCAGAAAAAACAACTTTAATGATGAGGCTCAATTTGTAACACTACCCCATTAATAGCCACGACCCGCACTTTAGTGCCTGCCGGCAGATCAGCGCCTGCTACACGCCAGGTACTATCGTCTACCTGAATCGTGCCGCGGCCATTTTCAATCGCTGTTGTCAGGGTAAATATTCGATTGATATATTGTTCACCACGGCGGTTTAAATGCGGCTGATCGCTGCGCGCAGGATTACGCTGTAAATAACTCCACCAACCCACCAGACAAACAATACCTGCGACTGCAAATATTAATACTTGCAATCCCCAGAATAAACCCAGGAAAAACCAGGTAATAATCGTTGTAATAATAGCGGCTAAACCCAGCCATAATAAAAATCCGCCGCTGGCGAATAATACTTCTAAAATCAGTAATATTAAGCCCAGTCCCAGCCAATGCCAGTAGGTTAAATGCGTGAAAAAATCTTTCATAGGTCATTATTTCCTGTTAAATGCTTCTTTAGCTAATTCAGCAATGCCGGCTAATGATCCTATTACAGCCGTTGCTTCTAACGGTAAAATAAGTGTTTTTTGATTTTCTGCCGTTGCAATTTTGCCTAAGACATCGACATAACGCTGTGCAACAAAATAATTAATGGCTTGAATATTGCCCTTTGCAATCGCTTCTGATACTACCGTAGTTGCAACCGCTTCGGCTTGCGCCAACCGTTCACGCGCCTCCGATTCACGATAGGCGGCTTCTTTCTTGCCTTCAGCCGATAAAATAGTGGCTTGTTTTTCGCCATCCGCTTTTAGAATCGCTGCTTGTTTTAAGCCTTCTGCTTCTAAAATAGCGGCACGTTTATCACGTTCTGCTTTCATCTGCCTGCCCATGGAATCCACCAAATCTTTGGGCGGCGCGATTTCTTTAATTTCAATACGGGTTACTTTGACGCCCCAAGGTGTCGTTGCATCATCAATCACACGCAATAGTTGATTATTAATACCATCTCGCTGCGACAACATTGAATCTAAATCTAAGGCGCCTAGAACCGTACGAATATTCGTCATCGTCAAATTGCGCATAGCATGTTCTAACTGGTTCACTTCATAGGCCGCTTTTGCCGCGTCAATCACTTGAAAAAACACCACGGCGTCTACCCTGACCATTGCGTTGTCCCGGCTGATAACATCTTGCGGCGGGATGTCCAGCACCGTTTCCATCATATTCATTTTAACGCCAATGCGATCCACGAAAGGCATGATTAAATTAAGCCCTGGCTTTAATATCTGTGTGTAGCGGCCAAAGCGCTCAACCGTCCACTCATAGCCCTGCGGCACCTGTTTTACCCCCATAAAGATAGTAACGACAGCAAATAAAACAATTAATAACAGGACTATTTCGAAACTCATATTGCTCTCCTTCTCTTACAGTTTTAACAGGGATGTGATAGTGTATTATCAATAGTTTCAGCGAGAACCGCTGGTGTATTATACTCTAATATTGCAAAAAAATAGGAATTAAATCTCATGCTGTTTAAAGGATTGCATCACATGCTGAATAAAACAGCGGCCACTCAGCAAGAATCCACTAAACATCCACACGCTACGCCTATAGAACAGGCCGCCACTTTGTTAGCTACCAGCCGGCGGCAGGAATGTTTAAGAAATATTAAGTCTCTGCTGCACTTACCGCCTAAATTATATGATACGCTTTATTATCGCGTGATCGAACGCTTTGCCGAATTTGTCCAAAATCTACCGGAAAATCAGCATGGCGCTTTTGCTGGCAGCGGTGGTTTTTTAGATCATGGATTAGATCGTGCGTCACAAGCGCTTAAATTATGCCTCAGTTATTTTTTTCCGCAGGAACAATCTTTTCATAGTGTCACCTCCGAGCAGGCGCTTTGGGTATATGCTGTGTTTACCGCCGGGCTGTTACTCGATGTTGGTAAATTAGCGGTAAAATATCAAGTCACATTTTGTAATAGAGATGGCACTGCTATCAAAGATTGGCTGCCCTATAGCGGCGCCATGGTTGGACAAGCCAAATATTATAAATTTAATTATATTAAAGAAAATCGCGATAATTTACGCCGTTTAAACACAAGCTTAATAGCGCGTCAATTATTAACGGAAGCCGATCAAGCAGGCGATGGCACTACTACGGTGGGTGGTTTTAACTGGCTGGCCAGTAATCCGGTTGTTTTAGAAGCCTGGCTGACAATGTTGTATGGCGATACGCGCAATGTAACCTCTTATTTAACTGTGCTGCCTTATGCCGATCAACTCGCCATTGAGAATCAACTGGCGATTGAGAGAGCCAATCAGGCCGGTAAACATGCTTTATTTGGTACTGGTTTATTTGATAGCACGCAAACTAATCCGCTTGCTGAACTTGCTATTGGACAAGCGCTACACGAATGGCTGCGTACTCATATTGCCGATGGCGCTTTATCGATTAATGACAATGATTCTTTAATCCATCGTACTGAAGAGGGTTTAATAATCTCGCTGCCCGACCTTATCGACAAGTTTATTAAAGAAAATCCTCATTTTGAAAATCCTGAAATCGCCCGATCACAATTTATGCAATTGATGGAGCAATATAATATCCCTATCACCCAGGTCGCTAAAAATTACGTGCTACTACAAGGCAGCATTATTCTTAAAAGCCTTGAAAAGTGGCAGCTTATGTTTAAGCCTGAATTTTTAATTACATTAGGCGTGCATAAAGAAAAAGGCCTTGCTGTGAATCCAAATATTGCTAAAGCGCCTATTCAGGTTACGCAGAAAATTACTACACCGGCAATACCACCCGAAAAACCTCAAAATACTAACAATGCCAAACTACAGCATCGGTGATGTGCAAGGTTGTTTTAACGCGTTAAACAACCTGCTACAAAAAATAAATTTTAATCCAGCCAAAGACACTTTGTGGTTTACGGGCGATTTAGTGAATCGCGGTCCACAATCATTAGAAGTGCTGCGTTTTGTGAAATCGCTTGGCAAGCAGGCAGTTACCGTATTAGGCAACCATGATTTGCATTTGCTGGCGGTTGCGAATAAAAAAATAGCCGGTAAAAAACAAGATACGCTGGCTGCTATTTTGACCGCGCCCGATTGCCAAGTATTATGTGACTGGCTACGCCAGCAACCGTTCTTGCATTATGATAAAAAACTAGCTTACTTGATGGTACACGCCGGTTTAGCGCCACAGTGGAATTTAAAAAAAGCGCTACAATGCGCAGACGAAGTACAAACCGTTTTACGCAGCAATCAATATACAGAATTTTTAGCCAATATGTATGGCGACGAACCTAACTGCTGGCATGAAAGCTTGACGGGCTGGCCAAAATTGCGATTAATCACCAACTATTTTACGCGTATGCGCTTTTGCAAACCGGATGGTACCCTGGAACTCGATAAAAAAGGCAAAGCGGATAATCCACCGCCTGGTTTCCTGCCCTGGTTTAAAGTTCCGCAGCGTGCGCATAAAGAGGTAAAAATTATTTTTGGCCACTGGGCAGCTTTAAATGGTGAAGCGGATGAACCCCATGTTTTTCCCTTAGATACCGGTTGTGTCTGGGGCAATTGTTTGACCGCCATGCGATTAGAAGATGGAAAACGGTTTAAGGTTTCCTGTGCAGAAAAATCCAGTTAACAAACAATGGTGTTAAACAATAAATTTGCAAAAATAAAAGGCTAATAATTTAATAACAACAATTAATTCTCTATAACTCAAACAATCATGTCAAATAAGAATCAAAATCAAATCTATAATATTTACTGCGATGAGTCTTGTCATTTAGAGCATGACCGCCTCTCTGCCATGGCGCTAGGAGCAATATTATGTCCAGCTTCTTATGCTAAACAAGTCGCAAAATGCATCCGTGATATAAAACAAAAGCATGGTTTATCGCCCACTTTTGAGATTAAATGGGTTAAAGTTTCTCCTGGAAAAATAGCATTTTATAAAGATATTCTTGACTATTGCTTCAGAGAAGATAATTTGCAATTAAGAGTAGTATTAATTCCCAATAAAAATAAGTTAAATCACGATTTTTTCAAACAAAATCATGATGATTGGTATTATAAAATGTACTTTATATTACTAAAACAAATCATAAAAAGCGACAATAGCTACAATATATATATAGATATAAAAGATACTCGTAGTCAGGAAAAAATTATAAAATTACATAATTATTTGTGTAATCACCAAGGCGATATAAATAAACAAACTATTAATAAAATACAACAAATAAGGTCTCACGAAACAGAACACTTACAAATTATTGATTTGTTTATCGGCGCGCTCACTTATACTCATAGAAAATTAAAAACTAGTACAGCAAAATTAGAATTAATAAAATTTATGCAAAAATGCTTAGGTTCTGATTTTCTAGAAACAACTTCGCTAAATAAAAATAAATTTAACGTATTAATATGGAATGCGAAGGATTGTTGATCATGCAGCAGATGCCAGAATTAATTAGCTTTCATGGAAATTGGAGTCTTTATGAAAATGAAATTTATAAATATTATTGCGATGAGATCGCTAATGGTAATTTAACTTTTGAAAGTAAGCCTATCAGGTGTCAATATCGTCCACCTTCCAAAGGTAAGCATTTTGGATTTTGGCACATAATATCTACTGGCGAATACGAAGACGAAAGACTACCAGACCTAAAGCGATGCGAAAGAATACGATGGATTGCATGGATAATAAAAAACTACAAATTAGATAATAAAATTTCCTGGTGGCAAAATAAAAGAAAAGGTAACACTCATATTGTTCTTCTCTTAGAAGAAGAAAATTATGTTGTTATTTTAGCTAAGCGTGAGGGTTATTATCTCTTAAAAACAGCGTATTGTATTGAACCACACCGTAAGAAACTTTTAATGCGAGAAAGAGATAATTTGTCTCCCTTAAAAGGCTGAAGGCGCCATAAAATGACGCCTTCGAATGCTCCTTCTACACCTGGCAGATGAGTCTCAATTACAAGTATAGCTTACTAATTAATTTTTGTAAAAGCCTACTTACTAATTCTGGTTTGTATGAAGAGCCTTAAACCCTTGACCATCAAGTTTAGAATTTAATGATTTTAATTAACTTATTGATTTTTAAATACTTTCTGTGGAAAAGATCACAATAAACCTATCTAACAAAACATAGACAGAGGACAGCCTCTACTCAAACTTAATCTATCAAACTAAAATATTAGTTTAACCCTTTAATTCATAACCGGACTAATATCTAACAATAAACTTAATAAATCATCATTATAAAACCGTTTAGCTAGATCAATCGGTTTAACACCGTCTGTCTGAGCGAAATTTAATAACGCTGGATAACTTTCTTTAGCAACGGCGGCGATCATCGCTTTAGTCATCGCTACGTTACCGCGATTAATTACCATGTGAAATGGCGTTGCATCGCGCATTTGCGTAAAAGGCTGCATAATCTGTTTCTCAGCGTCTTTACCTAAAGTTTCAATCATCGCCTGCAACATTTCAACATTGCCAAAATAGGCCACCTGCATAAAAGCATTCCAGCCATTCGCCATTTTTTTCTGACATAATGGACTCGCTAATTCATTTAATGCTATTAATAATCGCTTAACCATCGCCGTTACGCCATTCTGCGCAGCCAGATTTAACGGTGTTGCATTATCTAATTCTCCAACTCTCACCTGTCCTAGTTCATACAACATCTCTTCTGTTGCCATCTGTAAAATATGATCGGCACTCTCCTGATCACCGCTCATGGCCGTTACATGTAAAATATTCATTCCTGATTTCAAATAAACTTTTGCCATTTGTCTGGCTTGCTCAACACCAATCGCCTGGATCAGCGCTGCAACCATGGCAGGCTCGCCACAATGTACGGCCAGATGTAAGGCAGTCCATTCATCGCCTAATGGCATATTAGCAATCTCAATCACTTTTTCGCCGGCGCCTTTTAATAAAACTTCTACAATGGCCGTTTTATCTTCGCTCATCGCTAAATGCAAAGCCGTTGCCTGGGTATTATCATTGAGCACTATACCAATCGCAGCAGGCGCCTCTTCACCCAGTATATTAACAAGCGTTTGCATTAAATCAGCATTGCCATAAACGGCGGCTAAATGCAGTGGCGTCCAACCTTCTGCAACACCTTGTTTTGCTAAAATTCTAGCCTGCTGCCCCAGTTGCTCATGCAACAATATCGCCATTCGGTTAGAACCGTAACGGCAGGCAAGATGCAGCATGGGATTTTGTGTCAACCCTGCTGGCGTCAAAAATTCAGTGTGTTCCTGCAGAAAATTGGCCAGCCCGGCAAAATCATTAGTACGTAGAAAAGTATAGACCTGATGATGATAAGCCAATTGATTGTCACGAAAATGCATTATGATAAATCCTGGTAAATAGTTTTAATTTTATTCCTTATAAAGCCAGCAGATTATAAGAACTATCGATGATGAAACTGTAAGACATCTCTTATTAACCCGTAGCTTATTTCCTAAATTAACAAATTTTTCTGCATTAGCAAACAAAGCCGCTCAAAATTTGCACAAAATAATAGCCTAAAAATTGCCATTTTGGACAGATAATGGCCTTTTCGTTGCAATTTTAGCCACGAAATTTTATATTGCCTTTTTATAATTTAGAAAACTATATGAACAAAAAATTCATGCAGGAAGCAATTGAATTAGCACATGCTGGCGTACAACAAAATCAGGGCGGGCCTTTTGGCGCAGTGATTGTGAAAGATCAACAGATTATCGGCCGTGGCAATAATCGCGTACTGACTGACTGCGATCCTACCGCTCATGCTGAGATGGTCGCCATCCGTGCGGCCTGTCAGAACAGCGGCCATTTTCATTTACAAGGCTGCGTACTCTACACAAGTTGCGAACCCTGCCCTATGTGCCTGGGCGCTATTTATTGGGCGCGCATCGATAAAATTATTTATGCGGCCAACCGCAATGATGCGAAAGCCATTGGTTTTGACGATGAATTTTTTTATCAGGAACTGAACAAATCTGCCGATCAGCGCCTTATTCCCATGCAGGAATTAATGCGCGATCAAGCTTTAGCCGTGTTTTATGCATGGCAAACCAAATCCGATAAAACAGCGTATTAATACTTATGCCAACTGATTATCCTATTAAAACCTGGCTTATTGATCTTTGTTTAATCACGCTACTTATGATCCTGCTATTGAGCTGGTTTCTGGGCAGTATTCCTTTAGGCGTGCCAGATGAAGCACGCTATGCAGAAATTCCCCGTGAAATGATCGCATTACACGATTACATTACGCCTCATTTAAATAATATTAAATATTTTGAAAAACCCGTTTTATTTTATTGGTTGCAGGCAGGCGCTATTAAATTATTTGGCTTAAGCGAAGGGGCAATACGTTTAACCAATGCTTTATTTGGCTTATTCGGTTGCTTAATGGTTTACAGCGCTGGACGTTTATTATTTGATCGCCGCACGGGCTGGCTAGCCAGTCTTATTTTAGCGACCAGTGTATTGTATTTCGGCATGGCGCATATTGTTACATTAGATATGACTTTTTCTGTGCTGCTTAGCACAAGCTTACTGAGTTTCTTAATAGCGTCTCAAGCCAGCACAGGCAAACGCTGGTTTTGTTACAGCGGTTATATTTTTGCGGCATTAGCGACTTTGACTAAAGGTTTAGCGGGTATTATTTTTCCTGGATTTATTATTTTTGTCTGGCTGTTACTGCTGAATCAGTGGCGTTTATTAAAAGTATTTAATTTACCCACCGGTATTATTATTTTTTTAATCATTGCCCTGCCCTGGCATATTTTAGTGCAATTGCAAAATCCCGAATTTTTTCATTTTTATTTTATTGAGCAGCATTTTCTACGTTATTTAACGCATGACGCCGGACGTTATCAGCCGATCTGGTTTTTTATTCCTGTTTTAATCGGTGGTTTTTTACCGTGGATTACTTTATTGCCACAGGCATTGCGGCATCATTGGCCGCGAAAAGATTTAAAGATTAATCAACGCCAGATTTACAGCTTTTTATTATTATGGCCTGCTTTAATTTTTATTTTTTTTAGTTTTTCTGATTCGAAATTAGTCACTTATCTTTTACCCATTTTCCCAGCATTAGCGCTATTAACAGGCCATTATATTGCCGATGCCTGGCAAACTCAGTCAACAACGCGCGGTCTAAAATATGGTTTTATTGCTATGCCTGTTTTAATTGGCCTGCTAGGAATGGGTGGTATTATTGCCATTAAAACAATAGTCTTTACGCTTAACGCAGCACAATTGCTGCCTTATTTAATAGAGGTTGGCGTAATTTGGACAGGCGGCGCCGCTTTAGGCGGCAGTTTGATTTGTAACAAGCATTTCAAACAAGGTTTTAGCTGCGTAGCAGGCAGTACAGCGCTGGCTTTAATAATATTGCTTAGTCAACATAACATGATTAATTTAGGCTCGATAAAGCCGCTCGCACAAAAATTAAAACCCTACTTAACAGCAGATACTAGCATTGCCTGCTATCAAAATTATTATCAAGATTTGCCTTATTATTTAGAACGGCGAATTATGATAGTGGATGTACGAGGCGAACTGGATTTTGGTATGCGGCATCAAAATATGCGTGGCTGGGCAATGCAACCAGCGCAATTCTGGCAGCAATGGCAAAGTGGCAAACGGCTATTTGTAGTGATGCAATTAAACACATTCGCAGATTTAAAACGAACGACTACTTATCCTTTCTATAGCATCGCAAAAACAGCCACTGATATTTTATTAACTAACCAACCGCTTCCAAGTGCATATAACGTGCCATGAGAATCAGTAAATCTTGACAGTGGCCGGTAAAGTCTTCCAATAGCCCGGTGGCTTGGATACCATATGAATGGCATCGACCATACCATTAAAATAGCTTTTCATATATACTGAGAGTAAATCCTCAAAATTTGAGAGTAAATCCTCAAAATTCAGGTGCTTTGACTAAATAGCAGTTCCCGCTCAAACCTTGCGCGATAAGGGTTATTACAAGAAGTTATTCCCGCTGCTTTAACGAGAATAATGAAGTAATACACACAAACACGGGGCGTTATTATGATTTCAGAATTACCTTTATTAATAATTAGAAAAGTTATTTATGATTATAACTTATCGCTAAGAGTTATATATAATTTATCGCTTATCAATAAATTCTTCTATAACCTTTTATTTAATGAAAAAGAACTTTACTACAAGCTGATTTCTCTGAATCCTGCTTTTGCTGATATTACGCTTCCAGAAGCTTTATATGGGTTGAAAGATATTAACTCCGCCCAACAACTGCTGTATCTGCTAAACAAAAATGAGAACATCATAACCCTTAATAAAGAGATGGGTTATGAATATGAAGATCATTTAAAGTTATTTTTTGCAAAAGTAAAAGAAAACTTCCTATCTGAATATATTCAAAAAAAAGAATCGGCAAATATTGTTATAATTAATCAGTTAATATTTCATTTCCCTTGGTTTATTAGGGGTTCTGATTTTAAATTCGATTCTGAAAAAGAATACTGCTTAAAAATGCTTGCTGATAACAAAGCATATTTTAATCTGTCTATAGGAATTAAGCTTTATAAGGATACTTTCAAATACTCAGATGCTCTAATAAAAACAGGGGTATCAACTAAAATTTTTGATTTAATGAAAAAATGGTTAATCGGCTTTACAAATCATGATAATGAGATTTCTGAAGTGCTTGATTGGTTTGTAGACTGTAATACACTTAGGCTCAGCAAAATCGACGCCAGAATAAGCAATTTGACCACACTTTTTAATACAGTTGGCTTTGCTGTTTTTATAAAGAATAAAGATAATTTAATAACGAACGACAATAACATCGAAAAAATAATTGAAAGCTTAAAACTCTATAATAGTCTGAAATTAGATCACATGCTGCTAAACTACTCGCCAAAAAAACCTCTTAAGAAGGACATCAAACTAAGCGACATAATGTATTATTTATTAGTTCGCGCCTCTATTGAGGATCAAAAAGAAATTGCCGAGTTAGATTTTGAATTCTTTAAAAAAAAATTTCAGGAAATAATTTCTAAAATTGAGGTTATCTTTGATAAAGTATTTCTATATAATATAATGCAAGCTAACGAAGAAATGTCAATTCTCACTTGGGGAAAAAGCTTAATAAATTCATTAACACAATCACTGGAAAATTTTCCTAGAGTATTAATCAATCATACCCCTGAGGAAGTAAAGAACATTTTAAAGCATGTTCCAAAAGAAAAGTATAAGGATGACACTTTGACTCCTTATTTTTCTAAGTTCAAAGAAAATTGCCACTATGAGCTAATCTTAAAAATATTTTCTACGAAAGACGCATTATTACTGCTAAATCAACCTATTAGCGTCACTAATAATATATCTTGCTTCGATTTACTAATGAACAACCGACATATAGCAGAGGTTTTACTCGACTCAGTTAATAGTATTGATGGCCTTAAAAAAAGCTATGAGGATAAAAAAAAACTTATTGATTTACTGCATAAGGCCATTAGCATTTGCAAGGGAACGGGAAGATCACTGATAGCGCTCACAGAAGAAGCATTTGACATTCTTTTCAAACACTTTAAGCTTCTTGATATCCAACTTTTAGCAGATACGCCTGTTAATTATAAAGATGAATTGATAAGCTATAATCAGTGTGCGCACTTAAGTTCTAAGAAAGATCCCGCTATTTATCGTTTGACTGTCGCTATCGATATCCTAATATTGTTGCTCTCTGATAGTTCGCTGCGCAAAAAGAGTTTTTTTTACTTAGCAGAATTTGAGAAAAACTTTGCTTTCTTTCACTGGCTTTCCTATTTAAATACAAGTTCTATCAGAACACTTACTCTGCTTAATTGGTCGTTGTTAAAAATTTTATATCAGACAACATACAAAGATTCCAATAATACGATTCATGCATCATTGCTTGCTTATCTCTACCAAAAAATAGACAGCATCGATCTTTTAGTAGAAATGCTGCAATACTACAACGAAGAACCATGGTTCCCATCTCTAGCAGATATTAAAGAAGGAAAACAAATAGCTTATCCAGGCGGTTCCTTTAATATATATAATTTGTGCTCTGACATAACAAAAAATTTCTTTGTAATTTTTGAACAGATTTTTGCATTTGCAACGAATCAATATAATTCAGAGGAAAAGCTCAATAAATGCAAAATGATACTTGCTCAGTACCTTGGATTTGAGCTTTTACATACTGCTTGTAAAAACAATAAAGATTTAGTTGACCTAGAAAAAATACAACAAGCCAAAGAATTATTTGAAAAACTAAGAAGATTTAAAAATATCGTTTTCCTGACACAATTTATACTAGAAATGCAGCATAAGTCCCCTAAGAAAGAAAATTTTGTTAGTGATTCGTTAGCACTATTAAATGAAGATTATATGAATAGTACTTTGGCTTCTGAATACAGCATGGTTTTATTTGAAATTTTTAAATCAAACTTGTTTGAACCTAATATAGCAAGTCAGTTATCCGGTACTTCAATAGAAAAAAATCTGCTTGGCCAGCTGCAAATTTTTGAAAATAAACACCCCCGCAAAAATATATTTTTTAAAGAATTAATCTATTCTATTACTGATATTGATAAACCCACGTCTGATAAAATAGAGTTCAAGATTAATAACATCAAGCTCAATCAGCTAACAGCATCAAAAGTACTCATTCACCTGGCAAATTTAAATGACTTCAATATTGCAGACCCAAACTCCTCAAAGGATAGCGCAATATCTAAGGAACCCTACGGTTATTTCACATTTAAAGTGGCAAATATCGTTGAATTGGCAGAAATTAAAAATAATCAAAATCAATCGATGCTTGAAATGCTGATCTTATATACAGGAAATATTGCTACCGAAATACCTTTTTTAATTAACCAAGCTATGTTCTTTATTAAAAATAATAAAGACTCTATATTTGAAAAATTATCTCAAAAACAGCCACTTACTAACGTCAGGAACTCCAATTCTTTTTGGAAAAAAAGAAATTTTTCCGATTTCAACGATAACAACAATAATAATCCTATAGAAGCAGACCAACAACATTCCCAAAAGAAAATTAAACCAAATGAAACTAATCCAAGATTAACTACTTTCTTTGAGGACATAAGTAGCCTTGCTAAGAATGGTCTAGTAGCCCAGAGCAATGAACAACAAATAAATTATGTGCATCAACTCCTGGATTTCATAAAAGAAAAATGTTCACAAAAATATAACGATCCTTTTTGATTTTCATAAAATGCACTAACTATAGTGTATTTCAGGATATGGAAATTTTTTGATGCGAGACCCTCATGTTCTCCAGGCTACCTTGAAGCCGATACTTAACTTTGATGATTTTGCAATTTTTTGATCAATTTGAAAATGTTTATTCTAAAAAAATGATACAAATTCGCCTTGACTCAAATGCAGTATTCACAAATTAATCAACCGCTTCCAGGCGCATATAACGTGCGCGGGAACCGCGTTCGATAGCGGCGGCATGTAGATTATTAATATGCAGTGCCTGCTGTAACAAAGCCAGCCAGCGTAATTCCGCTTGTTGCGCCGAACCATCGGCGGCAATGACATCACAAGCCAATGCATAAGCCGTTTCATACAAAGATTTAGGCAATGCCTGCTTAACGAGACCCATAACGGCATCTATGCCGTCTTCCTGATCTAACATAGCGGCGCAATCGCCCGTGGCCACTTCTACTTTAAGATGATCATATTCCTGAAAAATCGGCAATGTATTAACCAGCTCAGCGATGGTTTCCGCTTCTGATTGCTTTAATTCGCCATCGGCGACCGCAGCCACTACCATGACATAAATTAATGCCGTCTGGCTGCTAATGATTGCATTCATAAAAAACTCCTTATTGCTTACTAATCGGCGAATCTAACATATTTCACTTAAAGTAAAAATACCCACTATTTATAAACTTTGCCAAGAGCTGAGCGAATTTTTTATGTTTAAGCGCCTGCGGTAATGCCTTTAACCACACTGCTTGTTTTACCGTTAACAAACGCACTTGTGCTAACAAAGTGGCCGGTAAAATATATTCTTCCCCATTAATATAAAGCAATATTTTTGCTTGCTCTTTAATAAATGCAAAACGAGCGGCAGGATTTTTTAATAGATATTCTCCCTGCTTAATTCTTTTCAGCAATTCATCAGCACTAACTTTAACAGCAATTTGTTTGCTCAACGTATATTTATTTTGCGTAATAAATTGGCCAAACCAGCGTTTAATCTGCTCAGAATCATTGATGGGTTTTTGTATCAGCTTGATAACTTTATCTAAAGTTTTTTTACTAATTTCTCCACTCTCTTTCTGCAGCAGTAAATCAGCATCGGTATAACGCGTTTCAGCATTCATTAAAC
>JBEPVU010000008.1:0-16470 GCA_041690855.1 Gammaproteobacteria bacterium
CTGATAATCACATCATATTTTTGTTTAATTAATCCATTAAATAGATCGGATTGAATTAAATTTATCTGTTCTGCCAAATCATAATGTGTCACATTTTTCTGCGCAACAGCCAGCGCATCCGTAGAAATATCAGCGGCATCCACTATTGCTTCCGGCAACGCTTTTGCACAAGCGATCGCAATACAGCCGCTGCCAGTACATAAGTCTAAAACCCGATGAATATTCTGCGCCGCCATCCAGGGCGAAAACGTTGCTTCGATTAATTCCGCCAGGGGTGAACGCGGAATTAAAACCCGTTGATCAACGTAAAATTTCAAACCAGCAAACCAAGTTTGATTGGTAAGATAAGCGGCGGGGATACGCTCATGAATCCGCCGGTAAAACAACTTAGCAATTTTTTTACGCTCATGGGCAGTAAGAGTGGCATCTAACACCTGCGGCCCCACGTCTGGCGGCAAATGCAAGGCATACAAGGCTAAACTGACCACCTCATCCCAGGCATTATCCGTCCCATGCCCAAAATAAACTGCTTCTCCATAAAACTGGCTCATTCCCCAGCGCAACATATCACGCAGCGTGCGTAACTCAATAATGGCTTCTTCTAAGATATTTTTCGCTAACAAAACATTCCCCTATTTTAATATCGTAAATATTGCACCCGCTCGTATTCTAGTTTACCCTAATCGACCCTAACCGGAGAGGTGTCTGAGCGGTTTAAGGAGCACGACTGGAAATCGTGTGTACGTTAATAGCGTACCGAGGGTTCGAATCCCTCTCTCTCCGCCATTCTATAATCCTATAGCAACAGCGCTTATATTATCTCAACGTATTTCATTCAAAAAAACGTTTCGCCACGCGCTCAAGCGCACTTTGAATCAAGGCATAAGACTTTTGTGTCACATTTGCAATACCCGCAAAATCCTGCCATCGCATAGTAGCATTTTTCACTTTATCGATAATTTTTAAGGCATTTGATTTTTTGATGCCAACCATTTCTGCAAGCTTTAAACACTGTGATAATTGCGGATTTTTTCCTTCTCCCATAACCATAGTGCAATGTTCTCCTGCAGGACCAGAGGAAAATGTAAGGTCATAAGCAGGCGATACACGCCAGCGCCCCTGCTCATCCATTAGAAATGAAAAATTCTTTGCATGATCATCACGATTATGGGCAAGTATGTTAAATACGGCATTAGTGAATTGCTTTTCGCATTCTCTGATATCTTTAGTAAGCCATAAGGTAGCTTTCATAAGTGTTTCATAATCAAGGCTTGGAAGACGATGATCACTATGTAAAAGCCCACTCACAGTATGCATATGAAGAAATCCCGTCACATTTCTATCAAACCGTTTAACACCAAAATAGCCAGTAGATTTTTTAGATTTAAAAAGCCTGGCTGCTGGCAAATCAAGTCCCGCTTCATGTGCCATTAAGTGATAAGCATACTCAATAGATCCCATATCTTTTGGATCAAGCGATGAATTAAATTTTATGATCCAATCGTTATGATGACTTTCACTGGTATTACCTATCGTTTGAAATGTCTCATTGATTAAGCTCACCAGAATTTTTGGCCTGGCACCAGCAGAAGAACCATTCATAAGCAGCAGTTCATCAACAAATTGATCATCGTCCTCTTGAAATCGAAAGCATTCATCAGCAATTTCATCTAAATCATCATGCCGATGAGAGCTACCTCCAGCAATTTCTGGTTGGTAAGATAAAGCACCCATACCCTGGTTCCCTACATAACGCAGCCGATCAAGTGGTGTAAGCTCATTGGGATTAACGCCTGCCTGCATCAGCTTTCTATCTAATAAAAGTCTACCCCATCCATCCGGCAGACTGTCATTGAAAACACCAAACATCCCATCAAAAAGCCGATCCTCGCAAACATGCACGCCTGGTTTTAACGGAAGTTTAAAGGGAGATAATTCCAACCCCATTTGCAAGAACTGCGGTGTATATTCAAAGAAGATTTTACGGTCATTAATAGCCAGCCGTCCCATAAGAAATTTTTCGAATCCTTTAAGATAATATACCTGGATGGCACTAACCTGTTCAATCATTATTTGCGCCCTCTTTTACGCTGCTTTTGCTTAAAAAGTTCATCCAGCGTAGCTAAATTTTGCAGCGGCACCGCTTTAAAAAGCGTGGTAAATTCCTCAAGACAGCCGAGTACAAACGCAATTTTCACGAGCGATTCCAGCGATATTTTTCCGACACGTTCAAATTTTTTCAACACCCCAAAACTGACACCTGAACGCTCCGATAAGGTTTGTTGACTTAAATTGAGTGATAGCCTTTTAGCCTGCGCAGCTTTTGCAATATGCATCGTCATTTCAGAGGGCGTGCTAAATATTACAGCCATAATAATAGCCTTTATAACTTATTTTTAACTTTAAAAGATCTAATAATATCCATTATTTAGAAAATTTACAAGCTTACAAAATTCATTTAGCATGACTTTATGAGCTTTTAATAGGGTTCAAGCTAGTATTCAATGGATTTGGAAGCACTGTTTTTTTCTTCTCTGCTTTTTCCTCTTCTTCTTCTTTTTCTTTTTGTTCTCTTTCTTTCAGCTGCCCTTTATTAACAATTGTCCCAGGCGATGGTTGATGCTTTGATTGAACAACCGCCTCTTTTTGTTCCGTAGGGTTCAGTCTCTTATCAATCTTATCTAACCTTTCAAGCAGCGTTCTTTCAGCAAGTTTAAGTATATTACCCGGCTGGACGATAGCATTAACTTTATTAGTAGAAAGCAGAATACCGGTGTTGTGCAACCCTATCGTTTGTATACTCCCCGCAGGAAAACCCGATAAATTTTGAACCCCTTCATTGCCTGGACGCAATCTTAGCAAATCATTTAAGTTCTGGTTTTGATTATTAGATAACCATGAAAGACCTTCACGGTTATATTCCAGCGAATTTATTTCCGCCATTTGAATAGTATCTATTTCAAAAGTAGCTTTTAAATTTTCAAAATTTTTTAATTCCTCTTGATCCAGATTTCTTATATTTAATAGGGGATCATTCAATACAGCTTCTTTACTCACCCGGCATTCCAATGCCAGATAAGTAATCGCTAACTTTAACATAGGCGATAGTTTACTTTTATCCTGCTCTTTTTCGTCTTTCTTCTCAGCCTCTTTTATTGCGTCCTGCACCTGCGCTTGTAATTCCCAAAGCCTCTGTCTTTCTAATTCCAGCGCTTTTTTCTCTTCAATAGATAATTCTGCTCCTACTGTCATAACATCACCTAAACTCTTGTTGATTCCATAAAACAAATTATAGCCCATAGTAAAAGCAAAATCATAACTTATTGATTGTAATTGCAATCTGGTTTAACCTTGAGCCTCGCTTATGGTAGTCCAGCGGTCCCTTCGCAACGCTAGGCAGCGAACCCCGCCAGGCCCGGAAGGGAGCAACGGTAGTTGCTGATGCGTGTGCCGGAGTGTGGCTGATGGACTGCCTCCAATCATCGTTAAAAACCTCTTGCATAATCCAGCAAACACTATGAGCAATTACCAAGTACTAGCCCGCAAATACCGCCCCAGAACGTTCAGCGAAATGGTCGGCCAGGAACACGTACTGCGCGCACTCATCAACGCACTTAACAACAACCGTCTGCACCACGCCTATCTTTTCACCGGCACCCGCGGCGTTGGCAAAACCAGCCTCGCCAGGCTCTTAGCTAAATGCTTAAACTGCGAAGTAGGCGTCAGCGCGAATCCCTGCGAAACCTGTCTTACCTGTCAGGAAATTAATGCAGGACGCTTTATCGATTTAATCGAAGTCGATGCCGCCTCGCGCACCAAAGTAGAAGATACCCGTGAATTATTAGACAACGTGCAATATGCGCCTACCCGCGGCCGTTACAAAATTTATCTGATAGACGAAGTCCACATGCTATCCGGACACAGCTTTAACGCACTATTAAAAACCTTAGAAGAACCGCCGCCCCACATAAAATTTTTACTGGCGACCACCGATCCACAACGTTTGCCGATCACCGTATTATCGCGCTGCCTGCAATTTAATTTAAAAAATTTAACGGCCGAAAAAATTCAGCAGCAATTAGAAAATATTTTAAAACAAGAACAGATTCCCCATGAATTACCTGCGCTCACGCAACTCGCCCGTGCCGCCAACGGCAGCCTGCGCGATGCCTTAAGTTTACTCGATCAAGCCATTGCCTACAGCAACGGCCAAGTCACCGCCAGCGAAATCCGCACCCTGCTAGGTACCATCGAACAAACCCATATTTATGAACTGCTAACCTATTTAACCCAACAAAATCCCCACGCCATACTCAGCAAAATTAATCAACTCGCCGAACAAGGCGCCGATTTCGCCAATGCCCTGGAAGAACTCATCACTGCGTTACATCACATGGCCATCGCTCAAGCAGCTCCAGATGCAATCGATCAATACCTCGACGACGCAAGCACAATCAAAACGCTGGCTCACGGATTCAACCCCGAAGAAATACAACTTTACTACCAAATCGCTCTCATTAGCCGCCGCGATCTCCCCCTCGCCCCCACCCCTCGCACCGGCTTTGAAATGACCTTACTCCGAATGCTAACTTTCTCCCCATCCACTACCATTGCCACCCCCCCCCAGGGTAAAGATACTGGCACAAAGCATTCGACTTCCTGTTCGACTTCCCCTATTAAACCCTCTGCTGATCCCAATCAGCCCGAGACCCCAACATTAGCATTACCCACCAACACCCAAGAGTGGACAAACCTCATCCAACACCTAAACCTAACCGGCTTCACGGCAGCTCTGGCAAACAACTGCACCCTTAAAACGCATATTGATGGCCATCTCCACCTGGAACTCGACCCTCTCCAGACAGCACTGCGCAACCCCAAACAAGAAACACGCCTTGCCGAAGCCCTCTCCACCTATTTTAAAAAACCCATTAAACTACAAATCACACCGGGTCGATCCAACCCAGACACGCCCGCCCGGCAAAAACAACAGCAACAAACTGAACAACTCAAAACAGCTACTCATGCCATTCACAATGACAGCAATATTCAAACCATTATCAAAACGTTCAATGCCAGCATTGACATAAATTCGATTCAAAGCAAAAATTCTGCTATCCTTACGGACGATTAAATTTAATTTTTCTTCGAGGTAATACTATTTATGAACCCTGATATCAATAACCTGCTTAAACAAGCTCAAAAAATGCAATCCCAAATGCAGGACGCGCAAAAAGAACTCTCAGAAATGATGGTCGTTGGCGAAGCGGGCGGCGGTTTAGTAAAAGTTGAAATAATGGGACGTCATAACTGCAAAAAAACACATCTGGATGATGCCGTATTAGAAGAAGCTAAAGAAGTCATTGAAGATCTTATCACGGCAGCCATTAACAACGCCGTTGAAAAAATCGAAAGAACCTCCCGCGAAAAACTGGATAAATTAACCGCTGGCATTCAATTACCCGCAGGTTTTAGCGGCACGGAATAAGCAGAGCAACATACTATTTATGGCATTATTCAGCCCGCTGATTGATCAGCTCATTACAGCATTACGCTGCCTGCCAGGAATAGGCCCCAAATCAGCGCAACGGATGGCATTTCACATTCTGGAGCGCGATCGAAACGGCGGGCAAAACCTGGCAACCATTTTAGCAACGGCAATTACCCAAGTGGGTCATTGCCAGCGCTGCCGCACATTAAGTGAAAATACGCTTTGTTCACTCTGTAGCAACACCAACCGTGATCAAACATTATTGTGTATCGTTGAAACACCTGCCGATGTTATCGCAATAGAACAAACCGGCAGCTACCGCGGTTATTATTTTGTTTTGATGGGGCGTTTATCGCCGCTCGATGGCATTGGGCCGGCCGAAATTGGCATTGATCAATTGATTAAAAATATCCACGCACAACCTCCACAGGAAATCATTTTAGCAACCAATTCTACTGTTGAAGGCGAAGCTACCGCACATTATTTGGCAGAATTAATTAAAAAACATAATATTAACGCCACCCGCATTGCGCATGGCGTGCCGTTAGGAGGCGAGTTAGAATTTGTCGATGGTAATACATTGGCGCGGGCATTAGCGGGGCGCGCCGGTGTTTAGGTAGCTATTTTCAGCCTAAACTCTGTTCATTTGTCTTTGTTGTCTTTGCTGTTCTGACGGCAATAAAGAAATTCGCTCATTTCTTTGGCTATTACTATTAATAAATATTGAGCCGTAATAATCCCTACTATTACCCTGGGAATTATTATTTATCTCATTTGCATCTGTAAGCTCAATGCTACTGAGGTTCTCATTCGCCGCTCTTCTTCGATTTGCATCAAAATTATTTCTAAGGTTGATCAAGATTCGAATAAAGGGTTTGATAACAGGTTCAATCAGAGGCTCGATAAAGGGAACAATAAAGAACTTAATGAACATATAGGCTGGCGAAAATACTATTGCTAATGTAGTAGACATAATAACTAGCAATCTTTTTATTTTTGTTTTTATCGCGGGGGGCATAGGCCTACGGTCGACTATTTCATCGATGCGATCCTTTATATAATTAAGTATATTCTCCAATTCATCAAAATTATTTTCAACGGTATCCCTAAGATCGTTAATAATAGGCATGTAATTATCCCCTCAATTAAAATGTTTATAATTCTCTACAGTTTAACGCACGAACCTTAAGAAAACCTTAAGACAGCAGCAATATTAGGTTTTGGCGCTAGGGGTTGCAGGATTTAGAGGGATATGAATCTTGATATTTCGCCTCTCCCTGGAGAGAGGCAAAAATATATTCAATTAAGCTTGTAAGGCTGCTTTAGCTTTTTCAGCAAGTGCAGCAAAAGCATTGTGATCACGAACAGCAATGTCCGCCAGGACTTTACGGTCGAGTTCAATACCTGCTTTTTTCAGACCAGCAATTAAACGGCTATAGGATAAACCACATAAATGAGCACCTGCATTAATACGGGTAATCCAGAGCGCACGAAAAGTGCGTTTCTTCTGTTTACGATGTATATAAGCATATTGACCAGCACGGGTTACCGCTTGTTTGGCCACGCGAAAGACGCGTGAACGGGCTTCGCTATAACCTTTTGCCTGCGCGAGGACTTTTTTATGACGGGCGCGCGCTGTTACCCCACGTTTTACTCTTGGCATTTGTTTATCCCCCTCTTATGAGCCATGTAACATACGTTCAACGGAAAGTTTATCACATTTTTTAACCATCTCTTTACCACGTAATTGACGCTTACGCTTAGTCGACTTTTTGGTCAAGATATGGCGCTTATGAGATTGGGCATGTTTAAATCCTTTGGCGGTACGCTTAAAGCGCTTGGCCGCACCTCGGACAGATTTTAACTTAGGCATTTTAATACTCCGCTATTTGATTAATATTACTACTTCTCTTTTTTCTTAGGAGCTACTATCATCACAATTTGCTTACCTTCCAGTTTAGGCAACTGTTCGAATGCTCCATGCGGTTCGACGTCCCCTTTCAGCCGGTCGATTAATTTAGTCGCCAGCTCCATGTGGGCAATCTCGCGGCCACGGAAGCGCAAAGTGATCTTAACTTTATCTCCATGCTCTAGGAAACGTATCAGGTTGCGTAGTTTGACCAGATAATCCCCTATTTCTGTCCTTACACTAAATTTGACTTCTTTAGTTTCAAATTGTCGCTGTTTCTTTTTTTGTGCGTTTTTCTGCTTGTTTTGTTCGTATAAAAACTTGCCGTAATCCATAATCCGGCAAACAGGCGGTTTGGCGTTAGGTGATATTTCAACAAGTTCCATTCCCGCCTGCTCAGTGGCAGCCATGGCCTGGTCTATAGTGACAATACCTACCTGATTGCCTTCCGCATCAATAAGGCGCACTTCACGCACTTTTATTTCGTTATTTATACGAAAAATTTTTTCGCTGCTAATGTGTTAATCCTCCGATCAAATGTCAGCTTTGCGCCAGTTAGCATCCATCAGTTGGATAAACTCCTCAACAGTCATTGTCCCTAAATCCTTGCCACTGCGCGCACGCACAGATAATGTATTATTTTCGACTTCTTTGTCCCCTACCACTAACTGGTACGGCACACGTTGTAAAGTCTGCTCGCGGATTTTAAAGCCGATTTTCTCATTACGCAAGTCTGCTTTGGCTCTATAACCCTTATTTTGCAGGATTTCGGTTAGTTTTAAAGCATAATTGGCCTGTTTGTCCGTAATATTCATTACAACAGCCTGCGCAGGCATCAGCCAGACCGGCAATAAACCGGCATAATGTTCGATCAGCATGCCCATAAAACGTTCTAAAGAACCAAAAATGGCGCGATGCAGCATTACCGGAATTCGCCGGTGGCCATCTTCGGCGACATATTCTGCCCCTAAGCGCATAGGCATGGAAAAATCGAGCTGGACTGAACCCGTGGTCCACAAACGGCCTAAGCAATCCCGTAACACAAACTCAATTTTAGGGCCATAAAAAGCGCCTTCACCGGGTTGCATTTGCCAGTCTAATTTTCTGGCGTCTAAAGCATCGGCCAGCGCTTTTTCAGCTTTGTCCCAGATTTCATCTGCTCCTACACGTTTGACAGGACGTGTAGAGAGCTTCACTAATACATCCGTAAAACCAAAATCCTGATAAACCTGGTACAGCATATCGATAAAGCGATCTACTTCGGGTTGGATTTGATCTTCAGTACAAAAAATATGGCCATCATCCTGTGTAAACCCACGCGTTCTGAATAAACCATGCAGAGCGCCCGACGCTTCATTACGATGGCAGCAGCCGAATTCCGATAACCTTAAAGGTAAATCACGATAGCTTTTTAAGCCTTGATTAAAAATCTGCACATGACACGGGCAACTCATCGGTTTAATCGCATAGTCATGCTCGTCTGCTTTCAGCATAAACATATCATCACTGAATTTTTCGGCATGGCCGGAACGTTCCCAGAGGGAAATATCTACAATTTGCGGCGAACGCACTTCCTGATAGCCATATTGCCGCATCATGCCGCGCATATAGTGTTCGATGGTTTGATAAATCAGCCAGCCATTGGGATGCCAGAAAACCATGCCAGGCGCTTCTTCCTGGAGATGGAATAAATCCAGCGCTTTGGCGATTTTGCGGTGATCGCGTTTTTCAGCTTCTTCTAAGCGGGTTAGATAAGTTTCTAAATCTTTTTTATTGCCCCAGGCAGTGCCGTAAATCCGCTGCAGCATTTCATTATTAGAATCGCCGCGCCAGTAAGCGCCTGCCAGTTTTGTGAGTTTAAAGACTTTTAAATGGCTCGTATTAGGCACATGCGGGCCACGGCACAGATCGATAAAATCACCTTGCTGATAAACGCTCAATGTTTCTCCGGCGGGAATCGCTTCAATAATTTTTGCTTTATATTCTTCGCCTAAATCACGGAAAAATTTAATCGCTTCATTGCGCGCCATTTCTTTACGCGTAACCGGCAGGTTAGCCGCCACTAATGCTTGCATTTTAGCTTCGATCTGTTGCAAATCTTCGGGCGTAAAAGGCCGCTCAAAAGCAAAATCATAGTAAAAACCATCTTCAATCACCGGACCAATCGTGACCTGCGCCGTTGGAAATAATTGTTTGACCGCCTGTGCTAATAAATGCGCCGTGGAATGGCGGATAACCTCTAAACCTTCAGAATCGCGTTCAGTAATAATGCGCAATTCACTATCATTTTCAATGATATAACGCGTATCGACCAGTCGGCCACTAACCGCACCGGCCAACGCTGCTTTTGCCAGCCCTGCGCCAATACTCTGCGCGACTTCTTCAATCGTGACAGCATGAGGAAATTCTTTTTTACTGCCGTCTGGCAGCGTGATAATAGGCATAATGGGTTCCGAACTAAAAAATGCTGAAAAATCATATTGTTGCCTGCTTTGCAACCTAAGATAAAAAATATAACAATGCGTGCATTCTGTCAATTTAAGTTTTACTACAACACAATAACCTATGTTTCGCACAACCTGTTATACTATAAACAGCGGGTGCATTTCGGAATATCGGTCGTGATCGCATTGCAGAAGAAATCAATAAAACATTGTGCCTTTCAGCAAATTTCTGGCTGAGCTTGCCAGAAATTTGCTGAAAGAATAAATTCTGGTAGGCACGAGTGGGATATGGTTTGAATGTTATCTACTTGATTTTATTTATTTTTTTAAATACTTTTTTTATAAATACCCCGAAAAATACCCCGAAAATTCATGCCTCAAGTAAGGCAGGATTATCTAACAAAAGATTAGCTTTAAGAAACAAAAATAAATACAAAAAAATGGTTATCAAGGCAATAATTATTAAAAGAATTACAAGCGATAATTACTTTTTACTATCTTTTCGGCTTATAGAGAAAAGTGATTCCAGACTGCATTTCAAAGGCTATAAGCGGCTTTAATATATACAGACATTTTGTAATTTCTGTACTTACAATTGGATAGAATATCTTTAGCTTGCTTTGTATAAATCAAAAAACATTAAAGGATTTTCGTCAGCGTGATTAAGTTCAGTATTTAGTAATATAAATCCACTTCTTTGATAAAATTTAATGGAATCTCGCTTAGCATCAACCAGCAAAAAACGACATCCTACATGCGGCATAATCGCAAACCTAACGTGGTTGATGCACCAATCCAGCATTATGCTGCCACACCCCTTACCTTGAAGAGCCTTATCAACAGCCAATCTAGCAATTTTAACGGCTGGAAATGCCTCATACCTTGCTGTGGCAGATGTTTCACTTGGCCGACTTTCTTCATTTAAGATGATTTCACTGTTCATTCAGGGCTCCCTTTCCATTTTTCACCCCTTTAACTTTGCCTTGCTCTCTTATTGTTGCTTGTCTGATTACTTCTGCTTACAGCTATCTTCTACCCCTGACCTGAATAAACATGTAAAAATTTTATAAAACTACTAGCAAAACCATTTAAGATATAATAAAATATATTAAAATATTAGTATTCAATAGTATTAAATAAGGAAAATACCATGAAAAAAGCTAGCTTTGACGAGAAAAAAGTTGCCAAGATTTGCAACACACTTACCAGGCAAGGGGTCATACCCACGATTAAAATTGTAAGAGAGAGATTGGGTAGCGGCTCCCCCAACCTTATTCTCCAATACATGCACCAATGGGAAAAAGAATATGAACTAGCTCACGCAATAGAGGATGATCTATCGCCAGAATTTAGACAGGCTGCATTAGCTGAGTGCGCACGTAAATTAATTAACGTTCGTGAAAATCTACAAAAGCAAATCGATACAAGAGACTCTCAGCTCAATGAACTGCAAGAGCTATTAGAGGATACCGAGATAAAGACTGAAAATCTCAGCAATGAATTGTTGGAAATGAAAAAAGAATATGAAGCCAAATACTTAGAGTACGAAGCGAAATTAGCTTCACTTAGCGAAAAAAATAAGGTTCGGCTTGAACAGGCAAATGAAATGAATAAAAAACTAGATCAAGAAGTCAAGCAACTTCAGCAGCAGATTAAACAATTACAAGAAAACAAACATCAAGCTGATATTAAAGTAGCAGCAGCCGAAGCTCGCAACGGTGAACTTGAAAAACAGCTTGCTAGGATGGTACGTTAGTAAAATAAGTAAATTGAAGATCGGTCATCAAATTTTCTCAAAGCCACCAGTCCACTCAAATGTCCCCATAGTTTTACTTATTTGGAGTCACGATTTCTTAGACAGCGTATTGATGGCTAAATTTTAATGAGGGAGCCCTGCTCTAAACTGGACAAATTGACAAACAGACAGTTGTTAAAGCGTTATGGCCTAATTTTAGCTACTATTACAGCGCAAAGGCGCAGCCTATTAGATTATAAACTTAGCCAGGGTTATATCATTTACAATGTTGAAAGCTATTTTAGGCCACTTTTTGAGGAAGAACTAAAAAAAAGGAATTTATTTCATGAAAATACTTTTTTTATAGAAATAGGCTATTTAGCTAAAAGCTATTAATAGATATTAGTATTAATATCTAACTAACTATATACTTTACAATAGATCTTTTTTGATATATTATATTTGATATGAATGGTAAACAAGTTATTAAAATCCTTCAGCAAAATGGCTGGAAAATCTTAAGAGTTTCGGGTAGCCACCATCGGATGGGTAAGGAGGGTTTGCGAACCACCGTACCCGTTCATGGGCAACGAGATTTAGGCAAAGGTTTAATAGCCGCGATTGAACGTCAAACGGGAGTAAAAATAGTATGAATATTGTATATCCGGCCATTATTAAACAAGAGGAAGATAGCCGCTATATGGTAGTTTTTCCTGATTTAGAGGAAGCCATTACAGAAGGAGAAACGCTAGAAGAAGCCCTTTTTAATGCGGTAGAGGTTCTTACACTCACTTTAGAAGGTAGGATGGAAGAAAGGTTAAAGATTCCCCAGCCTTCAATATTAGGGGAAGCTTATCCTATTGCGCCATCGGCTAGAGTTCAAGCCGCTTTGTTAATGCGGCAAGCAAAAAGACAGCATACTACGGCAGAAATAGCCCGTTCATTGGGTACGTCCTGGCCTTCTATTGCACGTTTAGAAGATCCGCATCATTGGCCTAGCTTACGCCAATTGGAAAGAGCAGCGGCGGCCATTGGTCAACAGCTTGTTATTTCTTTAGAGCCTGTTGCTGAAAGACAGGCAATATAATCTAGGGCGCCCACGTTGGCGCCGCTAAAGCGGCAGATTGTTTAATTTGCCTACTCCTCGTTCACGTTGTGTTTGCTCCGCCCTGCCAGCTACGCTGGCAGCCAATCGCTAAGGCTCATGACTGATTGGTATTATTAAAAATATCAATATCAATATCAATATTAATATTAATTTTATGATGCACCCAATAAATAACAACCAATGTACAAAATTTACCTTACTTTACTTTTCATGTGTTTTGAATTTCATCTGCTATACTCAAATTATGGAGTAATCATTATACAAGCGTTGGCGGCTGAGCTATGAATGGCTATGGATTTTAATTTACTCACTTTTATAGTTAGCGAGGTAAAAAACTATGAAAGAAGAATCTAGTAGTTTGAAAAAAGAAGAACTCAGTACACTGCAAGAATCTTTCAATACTGAGTCGAAGCAATGTTTAGATGATTTAGCCTGGCTTCTTGAAGGAAATTTTTCTAGCTGCACAGCTGTATGCTTGGTTAATAATAAGTTATTAATTTCTGATAATAAAGATCCTGACATTGATTCTAAAAGTCTTAAAATCCAGGTTTTAAATTATTTATGCTCTTTTTTTGAACTTAAAAAAACAGACAATAAAACAATAGAAGCCCATAGAATAAAAATTCTAACGCTTTTAGTTTTGGGGAAAGCAACTAATTTATTCAAAGGCGCAGTAATAACACCAATTCCAGAAGAAATTCGAGAAAAAATTATTACTTTAATTATTAGTAATATTGAGAAGTCTCATGAAGCAATAGTAGGAATAATAAAAGAAAAACTTAATTATAAGTATACAAAAATATCAATCTCAGCAATTATTGAATTGAGTAAGATGACATCACGTCGATTGAAAAGAGTTGAAGATTGTTTACATCAAGATTCCCCTTTAAGTAGAGCGTTCACGGGCATAAAAAATAGTATTGTTACACTTTCAGTTTATGGTGCTGCTTATATGACAGACCGAAATTGGCTATTAGATAAAGAGAGTACAGGCTGCGCAATATTCGCGGTTGGTTATGGTTCTCAGACTCATGCTGAATTAAAAATAATTGATTATTTTCTTGCAGCTCGTTTATTAACTTTAAAGGAATCTATCCAGGATTATTATTACATTGTTATTTCAAAGAGATGCTGCCCTAATTGTCAAGAAGTTATTGATAGCATTAATAAGGTAAAAACTGACATTATTCAAGTCACTGCACATCATCAGGTATTGACCAAAACAATTGATGAAAATTGGGAAGAACATCTGCCAATATTCTTGATGAAACCAATAAATGATGAGAAAGATCCATATAACCTAGCTTTATATTTTTGTGAATCCGACAAAAGTCTAGGATACTACGAAAAAGTTAAGCAAAAAAATGAAGATAATAACAATAATCAAAACAAGAAAAATAAGAAAAATAAGAAGGATGAGGAAGATAAGGAAACCCTACCATTATATGATATTAATGATAAAAAAATTCCTGAAAAAGATATTTACTTATACAGGGATTATGAATTAATTAAAAGCATCCGTAAAAGCTGGGGAAAATTGAAAGAAGAAATGCAGGAATCGCCAATAGAATCAAAAAAAGTTAAAAAGAAAAGAGTTCATGATCAACTAGAAGATGAAAAAAAATTTGAGCCAGAAACTGGCTATACTTTACATCATTCCATGTCCCAATCTTCACCTTCTTCAGATATTCAACAACCAGATGATTCTTCAACTAAAGCTTATAATACGGAGAAAATTCCTACCAATATGCTCATTCAAGAACTAAAGATACGTTGTATTGAATTAAGCCATGATCAAGGGAATGAAATGTTAAAAAAATTAGAAGAAGTGGAAAATTGGTTATCAACCCTTGCGAATGCGCAAAATTTTAACATAGTCACACAAGATGAGGAAAAAGATAAAGAAAAAGAATTAGAACGACAGCCTAAGAAACAGAAATTAACGGAAGTTGAAGATCTATTTGGGCTATATAGCCATTCGCTGACAGACATGGATAAGGCAATTTTATCATCTCAGCGTTCCATTAAAACTATCAAAATTAGTGATGAACATAGAGAATGTTTAGTCATTCCAGTGATACCTGATGGTAATTGTGCTTTTACAGCTATAAGTTATTTTTTATGTGTATTAGGTGAAACAGAATTAGCCAAAATTTTTACTCGTAATGATTTTATCGCATTAATAAAAAAGATTGGTGATTCTAATGACCTTAATAACAAAAAATATGAAAGTAGCATCTTCAAAGATGCTCGAGTAGAAACATTCTCAGATTGGGAAAAATTATTTAAAAAAGATAATTATTGGTTAGGGCCTTGCCACTTTGAATTTCTATCTCATTATTTTAATTTATCCTTTAATTTTTATTATTTGCCACTTGAAACAAATAGCAATGCTTTCGAGCCAGAGGTAGGGTATGAAAATATTTATACAGGGGAAGATAAAAGTAAGGCTATTACTATAACATTGGCTCACGTTAGAAGCGCTGAACATTCTTATTTAAATCATTTTGATACTATAATTACTGATCTTACCCTAGAAAAACAGCAGAGAATAGAAAAATTGCGAAAAACAACTTCCGAAGTTAAATCGCTTGGTATGTTGTTAATTGCTCAGCAAGAGCGTGAGGGTCTACTTTCAAAGCCATCTATAATGAAAAAAACATCGTTGCTACAGCAGTACTACAACCTAGTTACTCAACATTTAAAAGAGATAAATAGTATGGCATTGCCCGATATTGAATGTAGCGAAACGCGATTAACTCAATATCTTACAAAAAAATGCAAGGATTTGTTTCAGGTGGAGGTTGCTGAAATGTGGCATTTAGACACCTTGCCAAGGGAGCTAGAGCTTTTTTTTGAGAACACTCCTTTTCCTATGAAACAATTCTTAACTGATTATGTAATTAATGATAAGAAAACTATCTATTTATTACCTGCATTAATTAAAACAACTCATTTTTTAGGTTTTGTCATTCGTAAGTTAGTCGATGCCCCAGATTATTTATTTCAAGTGATTTACGTAAATCCTTCTACTTTAGCTTCTGATAGCCTCAAAGGCGAAGATAATCAAGCTTTTAGTGCTATCCGAGAGACTTTTGAAAAGATAAATGACTTCTTAAACCATTTGTTAAAGAATCCTGAACAACCTTATGAGAATAAAGGAAGTAAACTAGATAAGGAACAAGTTGCTAATCTAGCTAAATGGTGGAAGGAAAACAAAAATAAGCAAATGTTCACCGAAGTCGATAATCGATCTTGTAAACAACAATTCAATAGCTTGGATTGTGGGTTTATTGTTGCTCGCACTTTAGTGGACTTGGCTCTTAATAAAGAAAGCTTTGATATACCGAGTTTGGGAAAAAATACCGATGAGCAATTAAAAGCATCTGCAGAAGCAGTTGCAGAAGTACGCCAGGAATTTCTTGCAATGTTATCAAAGACAGATCAAACAAATGAAATTAAAACATATCACTATCAACGTATAGCGAAAGCTTTAGTCTGGATTGTAAACTCTGCTCAGCATCTCAATTTTTTTGGTGCTTTAAATAAATATCAAGGGAATGAATTTATTAAAAAAATAATTTCTACTATTTTTGAAAAATATATAACTAATTCTAAGGATTTTGGAGAATTTTCAGGCTCCTCTCCTACTGAGAAAATTTACAATTATTTAATTCGACAGGAAAAAACAGGCAATCAGGAACTATTGTTGGATGCTTTGATGGAATTTTGTGATAATTTATTAGAACCCTATTTTCCTGATGAGAGCAATGTGGTTTATAA